>JBDTYU010000145.1:0-8822 GCA_040005535.1 Ginsengibacter sp.
TCATCTTCATCACTTGGATCGGTTGCATTAGTATGTTGCCATATCTCTGCAACAATTCCCCAGTCTTCCATGCCCGTAAGACGATGCCTTTCACCCTGCTTTAATTTGATACTATCCCCGGCTTTTAATGCATACTGATGTTGCTCTTCGTCAGTTTCGCTTGTTATAACCCCTACTGTACCTTTAATACATTTCCATATTTCAGCCCTGCGATGGTGATACTGCCAGCTTAAGCGCATGTGTGGCGCAACCATTAATATTTTCGGACTAAGCTTCTGCGTGATTTTTAATTCATCGATATTTTCTCCGGGAAAATATTGATTAACAAATTGAGCCGACTGGGTTTCATCAATTACAAAAAATCCACCCCATGGTTTATTCTTATCCTCCTGTACAATTATAAAACCTGATTGAGCTAACATAGTTTCTGTTTCATTAAAAAGAATTTGCTTATCAGTCATTTTTATTTTTAATTGTATCATCAAGTTATTTCAAAAAAATCATTTTAAAGTAAATTAAATGGCATGCTATATTTTACATCTATATGCAAACCCATTCAAAATAAATTATTGGATGTTATTAATACATATTCAATCATAAAACCATTAAGGCTATAATTTAGAAAATTAGTCTATTAAGGCTATAATTAAAAAAATTAGTATAATTAATCTATATTCGTATTTAAATTTTTAATGATGTCCATAGCTGCAGTTATTACAGCAGATATAGTAAACTCAACCCGGCTTAAAAAAGCGGAAGAAAAAATTTTATTAAACAATCTTACGTTAATATTAAAATCGTATAAGTTTGAATTTTACCGTGGAGATAGTTTCCAGGCATATATACCAGATCCAAAGCAGGCTTTAAAAGTAGTATTACAATCAAGGGCAGCAGCCAAAAGGTTATCATCTGGCTTTTCTTCTCCATTTGCTGATATAAGGGCAAGCATAGGAATTGGAAATATTACCACACCGGTGAGGGATTTAAAAACTGCAAAAGGAGAGGCATTTTTACTTTCGGGTAGAACATTTGATGAAATGAGCAAATCAGGAAAAAGATTAAAAATACAATCAGTCAATGATGCAACCAATTTGGGATTAAAGATAATAGCCAATTACGCTGATTCATTATTCGCACCATTAACATCAAAACAGGCAGCAGTAGTTTTTGAGTTATTAATGGATCGCAATCAGATAGAAACTGCAAAACGTTTAAAAAAATCTCAGCCAACGATTAATAAACATGCACAATCGGCAAGGTGGGTTGAAATAAATAATTTAATAGAAGATTATCAACTTTTTATCAGCCAGTTATAATAATTATGGAAGCAGCATCTCTTTGGTTAATCAAATTATTTTTGTCTCATTTATTAACAGATTTTATTCTGCAACCCAATACATGGATACAAAAAAGAAAAGAAAAACATTTTGCTTCATTTCATTTATACATACATGGAATAATAACGGCAATTCTTGCGTGGATATTTATAGGATGGCAATATTGGGCAGTGGCGCTTGTGATAATGATCTCACATATTTTAATTGATGGATGGAAATCATACAGGAAAGAAAATTTATTTTATTTTATTACAGACCAATTATTACATCTCCTTATTATTTTGAGTTGTTGGATTTATATTTTTTTCGATTGGGCAGATGTAATACAGAAATGGCAGGAAATAAATACCAACGCTGTTTTTTGGAAAATAGCTACAGGCATTATTTTTTTAACAATGCCTGCAGGAATCTTAATTGGTAAAATGACCAAGCATTGGAGAGAAAATATTGCAGATGCTGAAAGCTTAGAGAACGCAGGAAAATGGATTGGAATTGCAGAAAGAATTATTATTTTAATATTTGTTTTAAATAATCAATATTCGGCCATAGGTTTATTAATAGCTGCTAAGGCAATTATCCGGTTCAATGAAAAGGACCGGCCGGAGACTAAAACAGAATATTTGGTAATTGGAACCCTGCTTAGTATGGTAATAGCAGTTGTTACAGGATTAATTATAAAGTAATATAGTGTGTTTATCTATTCTGGTAATTGCCTTATATTTGCAACCATGTTACAATTTTTATAGCAAGTCAAATGATAGCAATCTTATAAATTTTTAATTTATTGAGAAATTCAGAATGAAAAATATTTTCTACAAAAAGGCAAACTTTAAAAACATCAGTTCTATTCTGTTGCTGTTTGTTTTTACAGTAGGTATTACTCCCAAAAAAACACTTCACAATTGGTTTGCTAATCATAAGGACAGTACATCCACAATACCCGATGGAAAGACACAGCAAATAACAAAAGCTGGCTTTACATGCAGTTGCGATGATCTTGTTGCGGAATCACATTTTATTACATTTAATAATCCTATTGTAATTGATAAACCTTTTGCCCTCTCATTTATTTCTCCTGATATTTCTTCATTTGTATCGCTTTCACTTTTTCACAATAATCTTCGCGGGCCTCCTTTAAAATTTTAGTTGTATACGAATCAAATCAGCATATAACTTCTTACGAAGTTTATATGTGCATCTTAAATTTTAAAAATCAATGAATGAAAAAATCATATAGGCTGTTCACAATATCTATCCTTCTTATTTTTTTCAATCCGGCATTTGCGCAAAATAATTTCAAAAAAACTATTATTACAAAAGTCAGTCTTTCAGGAAAAGTTACGGCAATGGGCACAAGCGTTCCTTTACAAGGCGCAAGCATTTACATACCCGATTTAAAAAAAGGCACTACTTCTGATGTTAACGGCAATTATATTTTGCATAATATTCCTGCCGGTAATTATTTAATTCAGGCTGGTTTTGTTGGTTATAAAAACATCGTAAAAAAAATTTCATTAAATGAAAACATTACGTCAGATTTTATTTTGGAAATTTCTATAACCGAGGAAAGTGAAATTGTCATTACAGGCACTTCAAAAGCCACGACCATCAAAAGAAACCCGATACCAATTGTTTCAATAAGCAAACAATATCTTCAGCAAAATTTGAGCACCAATATCATTGATGCCATTTCACGTGTACCAGGTATCAATGCGGTTACAACAGGCCCGAATGTTTCCAAGCCTTTTATAAGAGGTTTAGGATTCAATCGCATTCTCACTTTATACGATGGGGTAAGACAGGAAGGTCAGCAATGGGGGGATGAACATGGAATAGAAGTTGATCAAAACACGGTTGATAAAGTGGAGGTGGTGAAAGGACCGGCAAGCCTCATATATGGGTCGGATGCTGTTGCAGGTGTAGTAAATATGTTGCCGCCAAATACTCCTAATGAAGGAAAAACGATTGGTAATATTTCAAGTGAATATCAAACGAATAATGGTTTAATCGCCGGTTCGGCAATGCTTGCTGGAAATAAAAACTCGTTCACATGGATGGGTAGAGCATCTTATAAAACGGCCACGAATTATCGCAACAGTATTGACGGGCGTGTGTATAATACTGGTTTTAGAGAGCTTGATTTCAGTGGGCTTGTAGGTCTTAACCGGTCATGGGGTTATTCGCATTTGGGAATTTCAACCTTTAATGATTTACAGGAAATACCCGATGGCAGCAGAGATTCTGCAACAAGAAAATTTACAAGACAAATTACAGAAGAAGATACCATACGGCCAATAGTTTCTGATGCAGAACTAAAATCCTATAAAATAGCTGCACTTCACCAGCGTGTACAGCATTATAGAATTTATAGTGCCAATAATTTTATTTTGGGTAAAGCAAGGCTTGGAATCAATCTCGCTTATCAAAAAAGTGTACGACAGGAATTTAGCCATCCGCAAATTCCAGTTGCGGGCCTGTATCTTACTTTAAACACTTTTTCTTACGATGCGAAATATTATTTTCCTGAAACAAATGGATGGAGCGTCACTGGAGGAGTAAATGGAATGTATCAGAATAATAATGTTGAAAAAGGAACAGAATTTCTCATACCCTCTTACAATCAGTTTGATATTGGGCCGTTCATTTTTGTAAAAAAATCAATGGATAAACTGGAAGTTGCAGGAGGCCTGCGGTACGATTTAAGACAGTTTAATAACGAGGCATTATTTACAAAAACTGATCCTGTTTCAGGTTTTGACAAACCTGTTTATGGAACTGATACTGCCGGTGCAGACAATCCTTTTTATGCTTATAAACATACGTTTTCCGGCGCCAGCGGAAGCCTGGGACTGTCTTATCGTATATCAGATGAGTTTACTGCCAAAGCTAATGTTGGAAGAGGCTACAGAGCACCGAACATCTCAGAGATTTCTGCTAATGGTGTCCATCCGGGTACAAATAGTTTTCAAAAAGGCAACTTAAATTTTAAGCCTGAATTCAACTGGCAGGAAGACATAGGTTTAAATTACAGTTCGCAACATGTTACGATTGATGCCAGTATCTTTAATAATAATATCAACAATTATATATACAACCAAAAAGTATCAGGCAACGTTAACCAAAATACCCTCATTGATACCTTCCAGTTCCAGGCAGCTAAAGCCCATTTGTATGGCGGTGAATTATCAATAGATATTCATCCGCATCCATTAGACTGGCTTCATTTTGAAAATTCATTATCGTTAGTGTATGGAAACAATGATGGTGTTAGTAGTAAAACTAAAATTTCTGACAGTGCTAAATACCTTCCGTTCATTCCACCATTACATACTTTTTCTGAATTGCGTGCAAACATTAAAAAAGTATCCTCAGCAATTGTCAACGCCTTTATTAAAGTTCAACTGGAATATTATGCTCCGCAGAACAGAGCTTACCTGGAATTTAATACAGAAACTCCTACACCCGGCTATCATTTATTTAATGCCGGCCTGGGTGCAGATGTAACTAACGGTAAGGGTAAAACGCTTTTAACTTTTACAATTTCAGGTAGCAATTTATTTGATGTAGCCTACCAATCACATTTAAACAGGCTTAAATATTTTGAACCTTATCCTGATGATTCAGGTCCTTACCACGGTATTTATAATATGGGAAGTAATTTCAGTTTTAAAATAAATGTCCCGCTTAACTTTAGTAAATAATAAAAACTTGCATTTACAACGTCCCGGGATTTTATAAATACAAATTCCGGGATTTTTTAAAAGACATTTAATATTACCGCAGGCTATCTCTTATTAATTTCGAACAAAATCTCAATGACACCTGTTTGTAAATTCGCAACCTGTTTAGAGGATATTGTTTTGCAACAATGAATCATTAAATTAGCACATTAATTTTTTTATTTAAAAACTAATGCAGCAGAGAAAAAGAATGAGTATACTGTTAATCATTGTGGCCGCATTAGGTTGGTTTGCACTCGCTGCACAATTTTATCTCATCATTGAAAACAGGGTTGCATCTATACCGGAAACAATTATAAGGTACTTTGGGTTTTTCACAATTGTTACCAATATTATTGTTGCCTTATGCTGTACTTTTCTTGTAATAAGATCACGTTCATCTATTGGAAAGTTTTTTTCGAAATACTCGACTGTCACAGCAATTACCGTTTACATTACCATTGTTGGTATTGTGTACAATTTAATTTTACGATCTCTTTGGAAGCCACAAGGGCTTGCGAAGCTTGTTGATGAATTACTCCATACTATTATTCCATTATTATTTATTTTGATTTGGATCATATATCCAAAAGCAAAAATAAAATGGATAAATATTTTTACCTGGTTGATGTTTCCTTTTATTTATTTAATATACATTTTAATCCGCGGTACATTCTCCGGTTATTATCCATACCCATTTATAGACGTAACCCAACTTGGATACAGTAAAGTTTTCCTGAATAGTTTAGGAATGTTGGTTGTCTTTTTTGTAATCTCAACAATATTTGTAGGCATTGACAGGTTTATTAAAAAGGAACACTCTTTTAAATAAATAAATTAGTGAGTACACCAAAAAAATTTCCTCTTTACCTATTTCAGAATATATGATATTCCGAATATGGGTTCGCGGCATAGATTATAATAAACTCCTGAATTATTTTAACATCTCACATTTTTATTTTTTAAGTAACTAAAAACCAATCGAGTGAACTAAAAAGTATTTTATATATGAACACTTTAGACATCAATAAAGCAATATGGCACGATTATGGAAAAAGATGGGGTTATAAAATTAAACTCTTTAATTTTTAAAATTAATCTCAATCATTTCTTAACAAAAATTCATAACTATGAGCGATTCAAATTTTCCGACTGCTACCTCAGAAAGTCAGGAGCCCCGTAAAAATTTCAAAAATCTTATTATAGGCATTTTAGCTGCTGCACTTGTAGGTACGGGCATTCTCCTTATTGTTGATAAAAACAAATCAGGGGAGACCATTCAGCATCAACAAACTGAAATAGCTACAGTTACAGATCAGAAAAGTGAAGTACAAAAGAGCTTTGATGCATCACTGGCGCGCCTTGATTCTATGTCTACCGTAAACACAAAATTGCAGGGTAGTCTTACTGAAAGCAATAAAGAAATTGCTAAAACAAAAAATGAAATTCGCAGCATATTAAATAAGAAAAATGCAACAGTTGCTGAATTATCAAAAGCAAGAAATCTTATAGCCAGTCTTAATGATAAGATAACGGGTATGGAACAACAAGTGGCACAGTTAACCCAGGACAATCAAAACTTAACCCAGGATAAAGTTGTCTTAACTCAGGAAAAAGAAAAATTAAATCAGGATCTTACAACCACTACGACTACCAAAGATAGTCTTGCAAAAAAAGTTGATGTTGCCTCTACATTAAATGCATCTAATATTTCTATTACACCGGTTGATGTAAAACATAATGGCAAAGAGAAAGTTACTTCAACTGCAAAACGTGTAAACAAATTAGTTATATCATTTGATGTAAACAATCGTATTGCACAATCCGGCATGACTGATGTATTTGTATGTGTAACGGGCCCCGACGGTAAACCAATTTCAACACAGGCGTTAGGCTCAGGAACGTTTTCAACCCGTGAAGAAGGTGATAAAGCATTTACTACGAAGCTGCCTGTTGATATTGAAACTGCTAAAAAGAAGAACGTTCAATTCGGATTTGCACCCGGCAATTTCCAAAAAGGAAATTATACCATAAAGATTTATCAAAATGGATTTTTAATCGGCGAAGGAACACGTGAATTGAAAAAAGGTGGTTTGTTCAGCTAATATTTCTCTTATCGATATATTTCTTAATTATATCCTATCTGCAAAAAACTATTCATTTAAATATCCTAAAAAAAGCAACTTGTAAGCCAGGTTGCTTTTTTATTTTGTGAAGATTGAATGATTCAAATGTTGGTAAAATACTATTGTGTTTGCTTAACCCAATACATTTTTGTCTTTATCCAAAGGATTGTACTTTCATTGCGCCTTGCCCGATGAATGTATAGGAACCTTTCAAATAAATTTACTGATAGATACATATTTACGCGAGCCAATCTCGTATAAGAGCACCAGGAATTATAGCAAATAAAGCGCTATGTATTACAAAACGTGTTATCCTTACACTTACTAATAAATTGTTTAGATGATTCGACTTGCCTCCTTACTATTCTTATTTTGTTTTTTTATTAGGGCAGCAGCACAAAAAACTTCAGGCTTAAAAAATTTTGCAGTAATAGCTTATTATGCAGGGAGAACCACCATGATTGATAGTTTTGAAGTAGAAAAACTCACACACCTTATTTTCAGTTTTTGTCATTTAAAAGGAGATACACTTTCCGTAAGCAATGGCCGCGATAGTGCAACTATATTTAGAATGGTGGAGTTGAAAAAAAGAAATCCCCAGTTAAAAATAATTTTATCATTGGGCGGATGGGGTGGTTGTCAAAATTGTTCTTCTGTTTTCTCAACCCGGTATGGAAGAAGAATATTTTCCAAATCCGCAAAGCAGTTAAACAAATATTTCGGAACAGATGGTATTGATCTCGATTGGGAATATCCTGCTATTCATGGCTTTCCCGGTCATAATTATAGCTTCGCAGATAAATCAAACTTTACTGGATTAATAACGCAGCTCAGGAAAAAACTGGGCCGGAAAAAGGAGATTAGTTTTGCCGCAGGTGGCTTCACTGCTTTTATAGATAGCTCCATTGAATGGAAAAAGGTAATGTCCAAAATTGACCGCGTAAACCTTATGAGTTATGATTTGGTGCATGGCGGAAGTACAGTTTCAGGTCATCACACGCCACTCTTTTCAACTCCTCAACAGGTTGAGTCGGTTGATAATGGCGTAAAAAAATTAATTACTGCAGGTGTGCCGCCAGGGAAGATTGTTGTGGGCGCAGCTTTTTATGCCAGGCTGTTTCAGGTAATGGATACTGCTAACTACGGATTGTACCGTCAGGGGGAGTTTTATCATGGCTTATCCTTTAGCCATTTTGCAGATACTATCAATGTAACTAATGGCTTTATACAGTACTGGGATACGATGGCTAAGGCCCCTTATGCATTTAATATTCAACGAAAGTTAATGGCTACTTATGATGACACTGTTTCAATAAAATTGAAAACTGAATATGTCGTGAAGAATAAATTAAATGGAATCATGTTCTGGCAACTGGCAGATGACAGTTTTAGTAATGGATTGTTGGACGTTATTGCGGAAGTAAAGAAAGAAGAAAATTAATTAGTCATATACTTAATCTAACGATCACCCATAAACGAAAATAAGATTGAATCACGTTTTAATCTCGCCTTGTATTAATTCTATTAATATTCTTAGGGCTTCGCTTTCCATTTTGTGACTACAAATCTCTATTCATTTTTGTTTGGATTTGTAATATTTATTTTCAAATTTTGATCGCAAAATTTATTTTTTACAGTAA
>JBDTYU010000146.1:0-2947 GCA_040005535.1 Ginsengibacter sp.
CCCGTGAGTGTAAGGCTTATAGCAAGATTAATAGCAATAAAACTTTTACCTTCTCCCGAAATGCTGGAAGTAATCATTAACGTGTTGTGCTCTTCGTTAAGCCCCATAAAAGCGAGGTTGGTTCTTACTGAGCGAAACTGTTCAGCAATTACTGTACGTTTTCCATCAAGTATTACGATGGGGTCTTTGCCCTCAACCTGGACTATTTCGCCTGCTATAGGCAATTTTATTTTATCCTCAATTTCTCCGCGGAATAATACTTTACGGCTAAACACTTCCTTTAACAGAACAAAAAAAGCCGCAGATAATAACCCGATTACAAGCCCTGCCAGGTAAAAATTTTTGGCTACGGGCCTGATGGGACCAAAAGAACCAGGGGATTCAATTACCCGTAAATCTGCGGAAGTGGATGCTGAAGATAAGGCGGTCTCTTCTCTTTTCTGCAATAAATATGTATAAATATTATTTTTGATCACCTGCTGGCGACTAATATCGAGAAAAGCTCTTTCTTTTTGAGGAATTCCCTGAAGCATATAATTGTTCTGTGCTATTTGTGTATTCACCTGGTTCTTCACCATTTGAAGACCACCTTTTATATTCGCCATATTTTCCACAATATCCCCTTTAATGCGGGTTACTTCTGCATTGGCAAGCAGTATTGCATCATTCTTTTCTCCGGTAACGTTTTGAAGAGCTTCCGCCTGCGTTTCTGCCGTATATAATTTTTCCAATAACCCTGACAGAGTAGGATCGGAAAGTAACAACAGGGAAGGAACGGTGCCAGTCTTTTTGCCCTTACTTCGTACATACACATTCAATTCCTTCAGTACATCCATTTTAAGTTCAATATCACTATTCTGTTTATCAAGATCTTTTACCTTATCCAAATAAGCAGATGCCTGTCCACCAAGATCAACCACTGATTCACGTGATTTATAACCGGCAATTTTTTTTTCTACGCTGTCTAACTGCCCTGTAACGAGCGCCAGCCGGTCATCAATGAAGCGCAAAGTTTTCTCCCCAATTTGATTTTTATCGTCAATTGCGTCAAGGTTGTAAATTTCAAAAAGCTTATTCAGTATATCCCGCCCCTTTTCCGGAACCGGAGTTTCCAGGTTTACATTTAATACGGTCGATGAATAGGAAAGAGGGGAAACGCTCAGCCCGGGTATAATAGAACCTGCAGCACCAATAGGCGGGGTAAACTGTACATAATAATTTTTACCAACAACATTAGTATTGTAATCATGATTGATAACTAATCTTACAACGTTATTGCCTAATGCTACAGTAGAGTCAAAAGGCACCAATTTATTATCTATTTCTACTATATGCTTTTCCCAGTCAACTTTAAAAAAATATTTCCCCCACAAATCAAATGTTTCCTTGTTAACTGCTATGAAAGTTAGCGGTGAATTGGATTTATATAATTCTTCAACTCTTACATTCCCTTTATTATAAACCAATGCATATAAATTGAGTTCTTTAGCCACATCCTGCATAATGTTATTGGAACGGAGAACTACAATTTCATTGTCAACAATTTTCTTTTCACTGAAAATATTTAAGGCATCAAGCACTTTAGAATCGCCACCACCTTTTTGCGGATCTTTCAATAATACTTTTGCAGAAGCTACGAAAACAGGTATTTGTGAGCGAAGATCTATCCAGGCCGCAGCCATACTAATAGCAGTTGTAATCAAAAACAACGGCCAGAAAGGAAGGTATTTATAAATTACCTGCTTAAATAAATTGGATTCAGGTTTTTCTTTAAAAAATTGATCTTCGTCCATAATTTGATTGAAGGAGAATTATAATTTTAACGTGTTAAATATTAAAATTAAAAATGAAATACCTGCGGTTACATACGAAATTATTAGTGTAGTATTATTATTCTTTATCTTCTTCGGTTCTACATATACAATATCATTAGGCTGGAGGTAAAAGAAAGGAGAAAAAAATATAGAATTATCGGTGAGGTTCAGCCTCTTGAATTCTTTGGCATCATCCTTTTCCCGTATCACAAGCACATTATCAATCCTGCCTTTTTCGCCTATATCACCTCCAATAGCCAGTGCATCGAGGATCGTCATATTATCGTTGGCAAGGGGAATAACCTGGGACCCTATACCCCCAAGTGTAGTTACATGCCTGTTTAAAAATCCTACACTTACAACCGCATCTTTTAGATAAGGTATCAAATCTTTTTCAAGCATTGCTTTCAGTTCTTTTTTAGTCAACCCTTCAACATGTAAAATTCCAATTTTTACAAAGGAAATATCTCCATTTTTATCAACTAAGTAACCGGATAAAGGGCCTACGGCATTTTGCGGTGCATTATAAAATGCATTGTCCGGGCTAAGACTTGCCACTGTTATTCCAAGTAAATCATTCTTTTGGATTACAGGATCATAATTTTTGGAAACAAGATTTCTGAGTGTTGTATCTTTTTGAAGGTTGTGAAAATAGATATTATTTTTTGTGGTTGTGCACGATTCAATAAGTATAAAAAAAAAGAGAATCAAGAAAAAATGGGAATTTTTAAGGGAAAAGATTGTTGTGTTTAATTGTGCAATTTTCTTTTTTGTCGCATTACTTTTTGATGGAGGGAAAAAAGCAAATTTTAATGAAGGGATTGCTTTAGGTAAATTTTGCATACACGGTTTCACTGGCAATAACGTCTTGCTCGATTTTAATTGGAGGAATGCAAATTTAACCGAAATAGTCGAATAAAATACAGATGATTAGTTAATCATATATGCCGGAAACTTTAAATAATGGCAGGCTAAAGTTGTGGAATAGAAATAGGTTTTCTTCGATTGTCGTAAGCTTTTTTTATCCCATACCCAACACCTGTTGCAATTAATAAAGTAAGGCCACCATCAATGGGACAGAGGGGGTCTTGGGGATCACAACCTGGATTAACCTGAGCATGAACTAATATAGG
>JBDTYU010000147.1:0-3100 GCA_040005535.1 Ginsengibacter sp.
AAATATAATTCCTGTAAGTACAAGGCACAATAATTTGGTAAGTGCTCACTTGTTTCGCATAACGAGGCATAAATTCATAACCCCGGTCAAGACTTCTTAATGGTGGATTCCTGGTAACTTTTCCCTCCGGGGAAATTGTTTGATCATTGATGAGTTGATTACGCCTTTCGAGTTCATTGAATAAAAAATGTATCTCGCCACCTGTTAATATAATATTATAGGACAGGAAATTATCGTTATCGTCATCAAACTGAGATTTGTGAATAACGTTGCTCCATATTAAACGCCCGGTATTATCAAGATCGAGCACAACAATATTTTCATAGAAATACCTTACCTGCGAGTTGCCGTAATAATTACGAAACCTTCCCGAATACCAATATGAAGAGGGTGAATACAAGTAATAAGAATCGTAGGGGGAAAAAGATGGATAGCCATACAAATAATCATACCGGTTCCATGGATTGCCGCGTGATTGTGTGGAATGATCTTCAGCCGTTAAAATAAAACCACCATCTTTTTTAAGAATTACATCCCGTATAAAATAATCATTAAATGCAAACCTGGAGTTACCATCAGCTTTTGCCTGGATTCTTATTGAATCGCTCAGGTGCGCAAAATTTTGGGAAATAAGCTTATCATTTCCTTTATCCCATACAGCAGTGTACAGCCCTTCAACATTCCCATTCTTCTTTGCATAAAATAATGAGTTAATAAGATATTGCTTATTGACGTTATCAACTTTCAATTTTATTTCATCAAGATAATTACCTGAAAGGTTGAGTTCATTTAAAGTAAAATTATCTTCCTGTACCCCTTTTGTAACCAACATTAATTTTTGAAGGTAATCCCTGGAATTTAATCTGGTGCCTTTGGTAAAAACAAAATTCCCTGAATTATCCACAAAAAAATCGCTGAAAATATCTTTGTGCTCATCGTATGGAGTTTCAATACGTGATTTATGCAATAGCTGAAGACTGTCATTAAAAAGTAAAGTTGTAAAATTGAACTTATCATTTTTCTTTTGGATCTTATAAATCATAACTTTAGACTTATCCTCACTGCTGATAGAACTGTAAATTTTATTATCGGCGAAAAAACTTATATAAGTTGTATCTAATTCAAAAGGCTGTTTTAAAATTTCTCCATTTCCATTTATTGCAGCGGCCATACAATGAAGAATATTTTTTCTCTGGAACTGGTAGATGATATAAGAGAAACCGGGATATGAAACAAAATCTACGTTCATGGTTTTATCGGGCATAAAATCAAGATCGACATTATCTTTAAGCTTCATGCTATTATCGTAAATGGCTATTGAATAATGATTTCTTATGTGTTTATAAACAAGAAAATTACCACTCACTTTTCCAATAATATCAAAATCAAGCGTCCGGGTATCTTCAGATTCAGGAAGGCTATATGTTATTTGTTGTGAAAAACTTACGTAAGACAATAAGCCCAAAATAAAAATAATAGAAATCCTTTTCATATCGTTTTTTGTTGACTGATTAAAAGTAAATAAATGCATTTAACTAATCACTAAAATGAAATAATTTACTTTTGATAACATTAGTAATTTACGATAAAAAAAATGCCTGTAGTTCTAATATCGGGTGGTACCGGCCTCATTGGTACAAAATTAACAAGCCATTTAATTGAAAATAATTATGAGGTTATTATTTTATCAAGAAATAAAAATGATGCTTCTGAAAATTCAAAAATAACTTATAGCTTCTGGGATGTAAAAAAACAATTAATTGATACAGAAGTGGTAAAAAAAGCGGATCATATTATTCACCTGGCAGGTGCAGGAGTTATGGATAAAAAATGGACTCAGGAATACAAAAAAGAAATTATTGAAAGCCGTACTAAAAGCAGTGAGTTGCTTATAAAGACCTTAAAAGAAAATACAAATCACTTAAAAACTTTCGTATCTGCATCGGCTATTGGATGGTATGGGGCCGATGATAGCGGGCTCATACATAAAGAAGGATTTATTGAAACCGATTCACCCGCAAAAGACTTTCTTGGAGAAACCTGTTTTCTTTGGGAAAAAAGCGTGGAACCTTTGGTGGAAATGGGAATAAGATTGGTAAAACTTCGCACCGGCATAGTGCTAAGTAATGATGGAGGTGCTTTTAAGGAATTTATAAAGCCTTTGCGTTTTGGCTTTGCAGGTATTTTAGGAAGTGGAAAGCAAATTATAAGCTGGGTTCACATAGATGATATGTGCCGTATGTATATTGAAGCAATGGAAAATAATCAATTGAATGGTGTTTACAATGCTGTTGCACCTGCACCGGTTTCTAATAAAAAACTAATATTGATGACCGCTGAAAAATTAAGGAACAGGTTTTTTATTCCTGTTCACATTCCAACATTTTTTTTAAAAACCATTATGGGGAAAAGAAGTGTGGAAATTTTAAAGAGCGCTACAGTAAATAATAAAAAAATTAAATCAGCGGGTTTCACTTTTTTATATCCAACAATTGAATCGGCTTTGGATCATTTAACAATACATCCATTTTAGAAAACTGAATTGTAAAGAATGCAGAGGTTTTGCAAAGAACATAAAAGAATTATATTAAGAGTTCTTCTGGTTTATTAAATTTTCTTTGCACTCTTTGCGATCTTCATAGCGTACTTTGCGATACTTATATCTACAAATCTTCAGTTGTAAACTTTTTCAGTGCAAAAAAATAATAGCCGAAAATATAGACCAGGCTTGCAATCATCAAAATCCATACATCAGGTGCATCTTTGTATATTATTTTATTACCAAATGGAATTGGTATCATAACATCAGTTACCTGTAATGGTAAAAAATATCCAACAGGCGTAAGATTCATCTTGAAATTAAGCAAAGCAGTTATCAGAAATTCAAATATTAATCCAAATAAAAAGAAAACTGCAATAGCTGCACCGCTTCGCCTGAAAAGAATTCCAAGGAACATAGCGAAAGTTATGTATGCAACAGTCTGAATAAAAATATACCCCACATTTTCGATTCCGGCAAAGCTAAATGAAGAGCCGGTGGTAAGCGAGCCGAAAAGTAACGCTACTAAAAAATTAAAGAAAGTTGCAACAACAGAAAATA
>JBDTYU010000148.1:0-16310 GCA_040005535.1 Ginsengibacter sp.
GACAAAAAGGCATGAATGCCGTTAATGTGAAATTAATCGGCTAAGATCGATATTTCCAAATGTTTAAGGGCGACCGTTGGTCGCCCTTTTTATTTATTTCAAATCTGTAAAATCCGGAATCAACATAGGCACTTCAGAAATATAGTCTTTATATAAATTCCCGAACTCAATAAGGAGTTTTTTTTCTTCTAACCTGATTCCAATCAAGACATACCCGGTTATTACACCTACTGCAATTAAATTATTAACCATCGGAAAAATAAAAAACAGTCCCCATATAAAAAGTAATGTACCGGAATACAATGGATGTCTTACATACCTGTGAATTCCTTTTTTTTGTAATTCCGTTGGGAGGTTACCCTCAAAAAGAGAGCGAACACCACTTAATAATTTAAAATATTTTAAAATAGAAATCATCATAATTATTAAGCCAGGTAATACAAAAATCACAAAGGAAATATATTTTATAGTACTCTGATTAATTAAAGCCGGGCTGGCAAAGGAATATTGAAAGTATAAAATGAGCAACAATGTAACAGCAGCAAATATGGTATATGCGAGCCTGTAATATCTGAAAAATTTGCCTGACGCTTTTTCAAAAATTGATTTCACTTTAGCAGTCGCAAGTGTGCTATGGATTACGCAGTAAAATATCCAAAGAAAAAAAAGAATCCAATGATTTAAGTCCAATTTATTTTTTACAAAAGGTAAGAACATTTAGTAAGGATTTATTATAAAAAAATAATAAGTAGCTTGTTAAATATTTTGGAACAGCAATATTTAATTTATTGCCTGTCATATATTTGCAACTTAATTTTAAAAATTTATTAAATGAAAAAAACAGCACTTATAACTGCTTCAGCATTCGTCGTTAGCATGGCAACGTTTGCTCAAAACAACGGTACACTCAATCTTCCAAAAGGACAGAAATATGTAGTGGAAAACAAATTGGTTACAAAAAGTACTTCGGAAATGCAGGGTCAGTCCATGGAATCAAACGTAGATGTGACTTCAACTTATGCTATCGAAGTGAAAGATTTGAAGGATAATAATTACAATATGACAAATTCAATTTCAGCCATTAAAATGAATATGAGCACTATGGGGCAAAATATAAATTTTGATTCTGATAAAAAAGAAGATATGAATGGAGAGATGGGTAGTAACGTTAAGGATTATATTAATCATCCAAAGGATGTCTTAATGGACAAATCTGGTAATGTTATTATTGCAAAACAAAAAGATACTGCAAAAGAAAAGGAAGCTACCAACCCAACTGAAATGATAATGAAACAAATGGGCGATCCTGAAGCACAGGGCTATGGAGCAAAAATGGCTTTCCTGCCTATCCCTAAAAATGCCAAAGCAGGCGCTGCATGGAAAGACTCTTCTTTGGCAGACGGGATAAAAAAAGTTACCAATTATTCCATTAAAGAAATAAAAGGCAATACTGCAACTATCTCAATTTCCGGAATTGAAAACAGGGACGTTAAAATGCAAATGCAGGGAATGGAGATCAATACAAAAACAAATGGCAAGTTTACAGGTGAAGAAACTGTTGACATAACTACAGGCGTAGTTTTACAAAATAATTTAACAGCCGATTCTGCCGGCACCATTTATGTTATGGGACAGGAAATTCCTACTACAGCTACAGTAACTTCTGTAACTACTGTGAAACCCATGTAAAAAAAATCTAAATATTTATGGCCTCACAGTCTTATGTGAGGCTATTTTTTTTATTTTATATTCATTAAAAGCCAGCCTGGGCAGCTGCTAAAATTTTATTGGTTCCTTTTTCCTGCAGGAATAAAACCACAGACATATTTTTAGTATCTCCATTATTAGGAACATCTATAGCTAATGTTCCCTCTCCTTTATTAACCTGGCTTATAGTATTAAAATTTCTTACCACATTATAATTCGTAAGTGTAGCTCCTCCGTTTTCTCCTGCTTTTATTTCTGTAGTAGTCTTCTTCTCAACAACCGCAATATTTAAAACAGTATTGGTTGTATTTCCAGAAGTAAGAAAACTGATATTGACTTTTCCATTTTGGGGAGTTACTGCTTTGATAGAAAGTTCTGCCTCTGGCTCTTGTGCAAAAACTTTTTTTATCGTTGCAGAAATTTTATTCGCATCGCTTCCTACCATTTCACTTTGTCCATTAATAACAAGTTGCGGGGTATATACTCCGGCGTTCATTGCTGATGCATAATTATATTGTCTTTCAGTAAATGCTTTTGAGCTGAAAGGATCTTTCCATCCAAGCCGGTTCCAGTAATCAACATGAAAAGAAAGCACAATCACATTTTCTTTCGAAGTGTAAGTACCTAGAAGCCTGTCTGCAGGCGGGCAACTGGAGCAGCCCTGTGAAGTAAATAATTCCAAAACGGCTACATTTTTATTACCGGCATTAAAGGTTTTTACTTCTTTTTTGCTAACCGGTTCTTTATCTTTTACACTAGAGGAAGAAGTACAAAACCACAAAGTAAAAAGCGGAATTGATAAGAACATTATATATTTAAACTTTTTCATAAAAAATTATTTCTTAAAAATACGTCACGTAATTCTAAAAGGTTTCACGCTAAACTGATTTTAACTTTTGCAGTAATAACGCTACTTACGTTAGTACTACTTTTGCCCGGTGAAAAAATATTCGGGATACATTTTCTATTTTATTTATTGGCTTATATATTTTATTATAACGAAATTTATTTTTCTTGCCTACAATCAAGATCTCACAAAGACTTTAACTACTTCAGAAGTTTTTAAAATATTTATTTATGGATTAAGAATGGATGTGTCATTTACTTCTTATATATGTATTTTTCCCTTCCTGCTTTTTGTTATAAGAAATTTTGCGGTTAAAATAAATGTTGTAAAACTTATCAGTATATATACATTTTGTCTTGTTGTTTTGCTTTCATTTTTAGCAACTGCCGATTTTGAATTATATCATGCATGGGGTTACCGTATGGATATAACTCCCCTCCAGTATTTGAAATCCCCAAAAGAAATGGGAACCTCCGTTTATGCTTCACCATTAATATTATTATTCGCCATCTTTATAACTTTATCAATATTTTTTATTTGGCTTTATAAATATTTCAGAAGATATATTTCTATAAAGTCAGCTAAGTTTTCAATAACAGGCCTGGTAATTTCTGTGTTTCTTATAATATTTCTTTTTATACCAATACGTGGAGGAATTCAAAAAATTCCTATCAATCAAAGCAATGTTTATTTTTCTGAAAAATTATTTGCAAATCATGCATCTTTGAATTTACCATGGAATTTAATGTCCTCGGTATTAAATAAAAACAGTGATAAAAATCCTTTTGATTATTTGCCAAAAGACAAGGCCACACTCTTAGTAAATAATTTATACAATCACGGGCAACCTAAAATTCCTTCTATTTTATCGGTAAAAAGACCTGACATAATATTCATTATCATGGAAAGCTTTACAGCCAAGTTGGTTGGTTGTCTTGGTGGTGAAAAGGGTGTAACACCAAACTTAGATAAAATTGCAGCAGATGGATTATTGTTTACAAATATTTATGCGGCCGGCGACAGGAGTGAAAAAGGACAGGTTGCAGTTCTAAGCGGTTATCCAAACCAGGCAATAACATCCATTATAAAAACACCTGTTAAAACTGAAAGCCTTCCCGCGATAACCCGGTCGCTGGAAAATTCAGGTTATCATACAAGCTATACATACGGAGGTGAACTTGAATTTGCAAATATTAAATCATATTTACTTAATGCAGGTTTTGACGACCTTGTAAGTAAATATTCATTCGACCCGTCAGAAAGAACAACTTCATGGGGGGTGCATGATCATATTGTTCTTAACAGGTTTTTTGAAAATTTAAAAAAAGAACAGCAACCTTTCTTTGCAACCTTATTTACACTAAGCAGCCATGAACCTTATGATGTGCCAATGACTCCTCGTTTTAATGGGAACGATGAAACATCATTGTTTAAAAATTCAATAGCATATTCTGATAGTTGCATTGGTACTTTTATCAACCGTTTAAAAAAAGATCCGCTATGGCAAAATACATTAATAGTTTTTGTGGCCGATCACGGGCATCTGTTGCCCGGGCATGATCCCAATGACCGGCCTTCAAAATTCCATATTCCTTTAATCTTTACAGGTGGTGCTTTAAAGGTTACAGGTATTATAAAAAACATTGGATCTCAAACCGATATTGTTACAACTGTCTTAGATCAACTCGGTATTTCTTCGGGCATCTTTAAATGGGGTAAAGATTTACTTGACTCTTCAGCACATCAATTTGCATTCTATAATTTTAATAACGGCTTTGGATTTATTACCTCTGCAGGAACCGTAACTATAGATAATATTTCGAAGAAAATTATATCTCAAACCGGTAGTATAGATTCAGATGAAATAAATTCCGGTAAGGCTTATATGCAGCTTTCTTACCAGGATTTTTTAAACAGATAATTACCGGCCGCCACAGTGCCATTACAATATTTTGACGCAAAGCCGCGAGGAGCAAAGATGCAGAGATAGCGGCTTTACGCCTTATGCGGCTTTGCGTGAAAAGTTCCTTTAGCTAAACGAAATTGCCCCCGCCGGTTGCAATCTCCTGTAAAAAAATGCGAGTAAAAAACAAATTGAGCTAATGATGAACCAAAGGATTTTGTATCCCAGATGTTCTGCAACTTGCGAGCCTGCATACGGTCCTATTGTTTGTGCTACTGCCCATGCAACGCTATATAATGCGGCATACTGTCCCCGGTTGTTTTGCATAGTTCTTCCAATCCAGTACGCATTCATAAAAGGCATCGCCAGTATTTCTCCAAAGGTTAAGAACAGCATTGAAACTATGGCAATCATCCCATAATTAACTGCAGGGATATTTAGTATCAGGAATGCAATACACACAAGTAGTACCCCGCCTGATATAAAATAAAGTGAAGACCTTTTACCTTCCAGCGCAAAAATAGTTATCATTTCAAAAAGCGCTATAATTAAGCCATTAAGCGCCATTATCATTCCTATGAACAAAACACTCAGGTGAAATTTTTCTCTAAAAAAAACCGGTATGGTAGTAAACAACTGAAAGAAACAAACTGCAAAAAGAAATACCAAAATAATAAAAGAAAGGTAAGCCCGGTCTTTATATGCTGAATTTTTAATTACACCAAATTTCTTTGTTTTAACTTCGGTAGCTTCATTGCGTTTAGGCGACAACGTTATATACAGCAAACAAGCCGCTAGCAAATTCGTAATTCCATCAACCCAAAACAAAAGATTATAATTGAAGCTGGCAATAATTCCTCCCAAAGCTCCGCCAACAGCCCAGCCAAGATTGATCGCAAGGCGATTGAGAGAATAAGATCTTGTTCTGTTTTGTTCTTTACTGTAATGTGCAATGGCAACTGAATTTGCAGGCCGGAAAGATTCATTCATCATTGCTAATATAAAAGTGGTAACACAAATCGAACTGTAGGAATTCATTTGCCCTAATACAATAAACATAGCTCCTCCACCAATCAATGCAACTATCTGCACATAATAATAACCTACAATGTCAACTAATTTTCCACCTATCAATGCACCGGCTATAGCGCCCAGGCCAAAAAGACTCATAACGAAACCCGCCTTCCCTATTGTTACACCATAATGTTGCGTGAGGTACATGGTCATAAATGGCACAACCATAGTTCCACTGCGGTTTACAAGCATTACAAGCGAAAGCCACCATGTGCCGGGAGAAAGGCCCCCGTAAGCTTTTTTATACAGGGAAACGGTGCTGTTAATCATAACAGCGACAAATATAAATCATCCTTCGACAGGCTCAGGGTGATAAGGCAAGGCGTTGTCAATCAGGTGATGTTATAGGCTATTAATTCAATGGAAGTGCAGGCTCCTTAAAGTGGAATCTTCAAGTTATAACGTTAATGAATTTCCTGTAACATTATTGGAACTAAAAGCTCACTCCATTTTTTATATTGAATACCGGAAGGATGAAGTCCGTCGTTTGCGATTAATGCAGGATCATTTTTAGCATCACGGGATATTGGAGTGATGTCAATATAATGTACACCTGCATTCAATGAAATATCTTTATTGGCAACATTGAAGGCATCAATTTCTTTTGCAATCTTCCCTGTATCTGAACCGCGTGCAAAAGGGGTAACACTATAATCGGGAATGGAAAGTACAAACACATGATTTTTTTTATTGCCTGCGTAAGAAATAGCACTATTCAACAACTGAATGAATTCTGTTTTATATTCATTCAAAGATTTTCCCTGGTATTGATTATTTACGCCAATAAGAAGCGTTACAACTGAATAAGTTTTCTTTGGAGGATTGCTATTCAAAGCATTTAAAAGATTGCCGGTTGTCCATCCTGTTATAGCAATAATATCGGGGTTAGTTATGTCGATTTTGTGTTCTCTTAAAAGTTTAACCACTTGTGCAGGAAATCTATCTGTATCAGAAACTGATTCTCCAATCGTATAAGAATCGCCGAGAGCGAGATAAGATTTTGAAGTATCCAAAGTTATACCTGGGTTTATTATATAATTACTATTATTTTTTGTACAGGAAATTATAAACAAAAAGACAAAAGTAAAAATTACAAAATGCGATAGTGTTTTTATGTAAGCCGAATACATTTTCATAAATTTTACAATTCTTTTTTATACTATCTGCATTATCTACGAAAAAAGTAAAATGTAAGATGAAGGATTAAATAATAACTATAATGCAAATTTTCAAATAAAAATTATAGCCATCTGTACTTTTCAATCAAGTGCTCTTTTTGATTACGGGCTACAGGTATATGTTCCCCGTTACTCATAGTCAACACACCTTCATTGCGGTTAAATTGTTTTACATGATTGAGATTGATGATATATTGACACTAATACATTATCCTATAGCTCTTCTGCATGGGCAAAAGTTATTAATTTGAGCGGTTTTTATTTATATAAAATCTCATAATATTCATTCGCCATACGATTGCTGTCAAATGTAAATTGTACATCTCTCATACCGTTCTTTACAATTTGTCTCCAGGTATCATAGTCATTATAATAGATGGGCAATATTTCATTCTCTAAAATTTCGTAAAGCTTATTCAGGTCATAATTATCCTGTTCTTCAACATGCATATTCATATAATCAACCGGAGGCACTACAAAGCCATTGTTCCCATTATTAATGAATTCGCATATCCACCCATCATTGGTGCTTAGGTTAACAGCACCATTCATAGCCGCCGTCATACCACTTGTTCCGCTGGCTTCACGTGGCACTCTTGGGTTATTTAGCCATACATCTGCAGATTGTTTCAGTCGTTTACTAAGTGTGAGCTCATACCCTGTGCACACTGCCACATTTCTATATTGCTTGCTGAGGCTTACAAGGTGATTGAAGTCAGTTATGGCTGGGAAATCAAGAGGATAGGGTTTTCCTGCCCAAATAAATTGTACAGGATATTTTTCATTATTTAATAGTGCCTCAAAGCGTTTATGGTCTCTCGTTAGTAACTCTGCCCTCTTATACCCGGCAAATCTTCTTGCCCACACAATGGTAAATACTTTCGCATCCATTACCTTTCCTGTTTGGTCAGCTACAATTTCAAGCGCCCTTTTTTTAAGATGCCTTTTCCTGTCATCAAACCATTCATCGTTGTGCTCTTCCATAGCCCTGTACAATTGTTTATCGGCCCAGTAACGCCAATTTTGAGCATTCGTAATTGCTTTTATTTCGCAAATATCTTCGTACTTCTCCCACATCTGCCTGCTTACTTCACCATGCAACTGCGACACACCATTGGCAAGACGGGCAAAGCGTAATGCCGCAAGGGAATGATTAAAGAGATTGTCAGTCATGCCGGTTAATTCTCTTACTTGCTCTAATGGCATTCCACAGAAATAACTCATTTGCTCACAAAGAAAAATATCATGCTTTTCATTGCCCGCTTCTTCAGGAGTATGCGTAGTAAACACGAGCCTCTTTTTTACATCTTCCTTATTACCAAATTTCCTGTACAAATAAAATGCTGCGCTTACTGCATGTGCCTCATTAAGATGATAGAGATCCGGATTAAAATTAATTTCATCAAGAAGTTTGGCGCCACCAACCCCCAATAAAATAAATTGGGCAATTTTAGTTGCAGCATTTCCATCATATAGCCGGTTAGTAATTGTTTGTGATACATAATCGTTCTCAGGGACATCAGTGCTAAGTAAAAACAGCGGCGCTGAGTTAAATGTTTTTGGATTTAAATACCATACCTTAACCCAAACAGGATGATCGTGAATGTTGATCTGGAAACGTATCCCGGTATCTTCAAGAAAATTATATATCTTTTCGATCCACACAACTTTTAAAGTCTGGTCGGCATTTCTTGCCTGGTCATAATATCCTTCTTTCCAAAGAATACCAATACCAATTAAGTTTTGCTTCAGTTCATAAGCGCTTCTTAAATGCGAGCCGGATAAATATCCCAGCCCGCCACTATATATTTTTAAGGGCTGATGAATAGCAAATTCCATTGAGAAGTAGGCAACTTTTTTTGAATATCTTTCTACCGTTTCATAAGGAACAACATAATTTTCAAAGCTCATAATAAGTTCATCTGGAATTTAATGAGTGCGCAATATAAAAGGAAAATTCTACAAATTGAATGTTTATAGCAATTTAATGTGTAGTGTTTACACATGACATAAACGTAACAAGCTTCATGAAATATTTTGATTTAAAATTTAATAAATAAACATACCCCGAATTACATTTTTACGTTTCCTGAGCTATTGCAGTCACTTCTATTTCAATTAATAATTCAGGATCAATAAGCTTTCTTACTTCTATCATTGTTGCAACAGGTTTTACTTCTTTGAAAAACAAGGCATGTGCTTTCCCAACATCCTGCCAATTCGAAATATCTGTAACATACATTCTTGTACGGATAACATCCTTCATGCTGCTACCTGCTGTTATTAATATCTTTTCAATTTTTTGAAAAATAAAGACTGCCTGTGCATATACATCACCTTTCCCTGTTATCGAATCTCCATCAACTGAAGTAGTACCTGCCACCTCGATAATATTGCCGACTCTTATTGCACGGGAATAACCCACTTCATTTTCCCAGGATGAACCTGAACTAAATAATTGTTTCATAAAAAATTTTATTCTAAATTATCAGTTTAAAATTTTAGATTTGTCTAAAATAATTTTTAAGTGACATGAAATTTTCAGCAAGCGAAGAAAATTACATTAAAAGCATTTACAGTCTTCAGGGTAAAACCGAAAAAGTAAATACGAATTCATTAGCCGGCTATCTCAATATGCGGGCAGCATCTGTAACAGATATGCTAAAGAGACTGAAAACAAAAAAACTTCTTGAATATAAGAAGTACTACGGCTTCAGGCTCAATGATTCAGGAAATAAAGAAGCCCTCAGGATAATAAGAAGGCATAGGCTGTGGGAGTTTTTTTTGGTTACCAGGCTCGGTATGGAATGGGATAAGGTTCATATTGTTGCAGAAGAGCTTGAACATGTAAGCAGTAATGATCTTATTAAAAGATTAGACAATTTTTTGGGCAAGCCAAAGATAGATCCGCATGGAGATCCTATACCCGATGCAAATGGCAGAATGCCTGTATTAAAACAGGTTTCTCTCGATAATTTTTCCCTTAAAAAAAATGGCATCGTATCCTCTGTTAAGAGCCAGACACAACAAATGATGGAGATGCTGAATCATTACGGAATAAGTATCGGTTCGCACATTAAGGTACTGAAAGCATTCGATTTTGACGGTTCTCTTCAAATTAAAATTTTAAAACAACCCGCCTGTATTATAAGTGAGCAGGCCGCTCAAAATATTTTTGTTTATGATGATCAATAAAATAACACACGATAATTCCTTAAGTGAAGTACATGAAACTGTTGACATCAGTTCCCGGAAAAAAGGGTGGAGAAGGATACTCGCATTTTTCGGACCTGCATACCTTGTAAGCGTAGGTTACATGGACCCCGGTAATTGGGCTACGGACCTTGCAGGCGGCAGTAAATATGGATACACGCTGATATGGGTATTGCTGATGAGCAACATTATGGCTTTATTGCTCCAAAGCTTAAGTGCAAGATTGGGGATTGTAAGAGGAAGAGATCTTGCACAGGCTAACAGGGAGGCATACCCGAAATACGTAAATTTCATGTTATATATTTTAGCAGAAATTGCTATTGCAGCCTGTGACCTGGCAGAAGTGCTTGGTATGGCCATCGGTATTCAATTGCTTACCGGACTGCCTTTAATATGGGGGGTGTCGATTACCGTGCTGGATACATTTTTATTACTTTACCTGCAACGCCTGGGCATTCGCAAAATGGAAGCTTTTATTATTGCATTAATTGCCGTGATAGGCTTTTGTTTTCTCATCAATATCATTATTGCTCACCCGCAACTGCACGAAATATTAAAAGGGTTTATCCCTTCCTTACCCGATGCAAAAGATTTTTATGCTGCCAAAGGCATGAGCAATGTATTACCAAAAGAAACTGCTTTATATTTAGCGATTGGTATCATAGGCGCTACAGTCATGCCTCATAACTTGTACCTGCATTCCTCACTGGTACAAACGAGGAAAATTCAAAAGACAAAAGAAGGTATTAAGCAGGCATTAAAATGGAGTTTTGTTGATACTGCCGTGGCGCTAAATATTGCTTTTCTTATCAATGCTGCCATCCTGATACTCGCAGCTACTGTATTTTTTAAAACCGGCAGAACTGATGTGGGTGAAATAAAACAAGCGTATCAATTATTATCTCCGATGTTGGGGTCAACTTTTGCATCCACTTTATTTGCTGTTGCTTTGATTGCCTCGGGCCAAAGTTCTACGGTAACAGGAACACTTGCGGGACAAATTGTAATGGAAGGATATTTGCGCCTGCGCATCAACCCAATCATACGTAGATTGATCACCCGTTTACTGGCTATCATTCCTGCAATTATTGTAATCGCTTTTTTTGGTGAAACGAGAGTTGATAGTTTATTAATATTTAGCCAGGTGATACTAAGTTTGCAATTAGGATTTGCTGTAATACCATTAATTCATTTTGTAAGTGATAAAAAAACAATGGGCACATTTGCCATTAAGCCCCTCATACAATTTTTTGCCTGGTTGGTTGCTTCAGTTCTGGTTTACCTCAATGTAAAACTGGTGACGGGAGAAGCCGGCAATTTTTTTGCAACGTCACACAATACTATAGGGAAAATAAGCATTATCCTGGCCGGACTTTTATTTTCAGGCCTGTTAGTTTACTCGATTATTTTTCCTTTACTTGGCAAACGAAAAAAATCTGTCTCCATACAAATGCATCCTGATATAACCGGCTTAATAAATCTTGATGTACCGGTATATAAAAAGATTGCTGTAGCATTGGACTTTACCGAGAACGATGCAAAGCTTGTCGCATCAGCCATAGGGCAGGCAAAACAGGATACCCGTTTTTTTTTAATACATGTTGTAGAGAGCGCAACGGCAGTATTGCTGGGTAAAGAAACTGATGATTATGAAACACAAAAAGATACCGAAAGACTTGCGTTTTTTATAAACCAGTTGAAAGAAAGAGGATTTGAAGCGGAGGGTAAATTAGGTTTTCGGGACAGGGCTAAAGAAATTGTAAAGCTTGTGAAAGAATGTAGGGCAGATATGCTGGTTGTAGGTGCACACGGCCACACGGGAATTAAAGATTTGATCTATGGAGAAACTGTGAATTCTGTACGGCATGAACTTCAGATCCCAATATTAATGGTAAGTCTTAAAAATTAAACTTCCTGGCAGATTTAAAAAATAATTTGTAATTAATATCAACTGAAAAAACAATTCTAATTTTTTATCACTACACCTTCTTTCAGCTTTTGTATTTCATCAGCAATTTTATCATTCCATTCCAATTGCTTATCAGCATCAAGACTATGATTAGTTTCCCTGTCATACTGCAATTGAATTGATTCATTCTCGTTGTAAGATTTATTAAATATGGATGCAATTAATGCCTTATAATTCTCTTTTGTAAAATGTGCTTTTGTAAGCTCTGAAATGAATTTTTGTGAACCTAACCTCGTAATATCAAAATGATGTTGCTCATGCAATAAATGATAGTCTGAATTTATTGGCGGTTTCTTCCATGAATCATTTTTAGAAAAGAAAGTATAAATTCCGATATTAAGATAAATATTTTTCCCATCATAATTCATCTGTGAATCAAATGCAAAACCAGATGCAGTTACTGCGCCTCCGAAATAATTATTGTCGGGTATTCCTTTAAAATCCTTCCAGGTAAGATTTCTATTAAAGTCATAATAAATCGTATCATTATCAGCCCCGGCTTTTTTATTTTCCATAAACGCATGCACAATCACATTCTGCGAAAAACATTGATGTGTAATTGCAAAAACGATCAATAAAAGACAAAGAATTTTATAACGAAACATTTGAATGTAAATATGATGCAAAAACGACAACAAGTGGTGCAATAAAAAGTTAAAACAAAAGAGATTAAGCAGGCTTATTTTGAAAATATTATTTGTTATGCTATTAAAATAATCTAATCTGAACTCTGCCAATAAAATCAGGTATCCGGCGTTATTAGTTATCCGTTTTTTAATAAGATTTAAAAAATAAGTTACATTGTAACTCAGTTTAAGTTGCAAACCTTTGAAACTCTACTATGAATTCTATATCTGCAGGCATCTCACAATTAGAAAATTCTACAGAGTTTTTATGTAGTTTAACTGACACGAGTTTCCGTTTTTTACACACGAATCGTTTATTTCAAAAACAATTTGGATTAGAACACGAAAATTGGATAGGACGGCCTTTTCCGGAAGTAGTTCAAACCTTTCAAATGGAAAAATACCTTCAGGCCAATAATGAATGTATAAATAATCCGGATAAAACAATCTGCATAGAAATACAAACTACTACAGCTACTCATGAAACATGGTTTCGTTGGGAAGTAAGCGCCTTAGTCAATAAAAAAAATCAGGTTGAGGGTATTCGCTTTTTAGGAACTGACATTACAAAACAAAAAAAAGCAGAACAAACGTTATTACAACAGGCGATTTTACTTGATAATATTTCTGATGCGATCATTTCAGCAGATCATAATTTTTGTATTAAGAGTTGGAATCTTAAAGCAGAGATGATGTTTAATTTAAGATATGACCAGGACAATAAAAACCCTTATCACGAAATCACTAAAGTAGTTTTTGTAAATGATTCAGATATAAATTTTAAAACATTGCTAAATAGTAAAGGCTATTGGAACGGAGATGTTTTAATAGAAAAAAAAGATGGTGCAAAATTCTTTTTGCAAACAATGGTAAATACCATAAAAGATAAAGCAGGCAATATAACCGGCTTTGTAGCCGTAAGCAGGGATGTAACAAATGAGCATGAAATAAAACACAAATTTGCTTTTGAACAAAAAAAGTCGCAGCTCGATTTAGTAAAAGAGCAACAGCAATTTGAAACTTTTATGGAGCATGTGCCTACCCTTGCATGGATAAATGATGAAGAGGGCACTTTGCTATACATGAATTCTTTGTTTCAGGATTCTTTCGGGATTGCAGAAAATGTTATTGGAAAGAATATTTTTGATTATTACCCGGTTGCTATGAAAGCAAATTGCTTTGCCAGTGACTGCAAAGTGTTGGATACAAATGCAGCTATTGAAATATTCGAAGAAGGCATAGATCAAAAAGGCGAAAAGATATATTACCAGGTGTACAAATTTCCTGTTGGAATCCATAATAAAAAAAGACTTATAGGCGGTCTCGCCGTTAATATTACGGTACAAGTAAAAGGCAGCATGGAAATTGTAAAAGAAAGAAACCAGTTTCAGTCATTCATGGAAAATGCACCGGTATTGGCATGGATTACTGATGGAGATGGAATTTTATATTATATGAATAGCCGTTTTAAAAAATCCTTTCATTATTCTGATAATCATCTCAATAAAAAAATAGGAAGTATAACCCCGATTACGGAAAGAGAAAAAACACTGTTGCCTAACAAAGATATTTTTACAAAAAATAAAAGTTCTGAATTTCTTTATGAGTGGATAGATGAAAATGAAAAAGTTCATTATTACAGAACTTATAAATTTCCGGTAAAAGATGTCAATGGCAATCAACTCTCAGGTGGACAATCAATTGAAATTACCGCTGAATTAATGGCACAACAGGCTTTGGAAAAAAGTAATGAGCTATTTGAATATGCCGGTAAGGCTACCCGTGATGTTATCTGGGACTGGGATCTCGAAGAAAATAAAATAAGAAGAACAGGTGGATATAAAAATCTCTTCGGTTACGAAATGACCGATCGTTATGAGAATTATCAATATGAAAAAATACATAAGAATGATATTGCTGATGTAGTTGAAAGTATGCAAAATGCCCTTAATGGAAATGACTCCCGCTGGCAAAAAGAATACAGATATCTTATTGCTGATGGCTCTTATAAAACCGTACTTGACCAGGCATGCATCATCAGGAATAATTCGGGAACGGCCGTCAGGTTAATAGGGTCCATGCAGGACGTAACTGAAGAACGCAATTTGCAGAAGCAGGTATTGATTACAGAAATACAAAAAAATAAAGATGTCGTTACAGCTGTAATTGACGCACAGGAGAAAGAAAGAAAAGAACTTTCAGCAGAGTTGCATGATAATGTAAATCAATTACTGGCTGCTTCAATGTTGTATTTGAAAACGGCACAAAAGCAAAAGGTAATAGAAGAAGGCCTTGTAAGCCAAAGTCTTGATTTTGTTCAAAAGGCGATTGACGAATTGCGCAACATAAGTCATAACCTTACTCCAGCCGACCTTAAAGGGAACGGGCTTGCTGCTGCTCTTAAAGTATTAACTGAAAAATTGCACATACCCCAAAGCTTTGAAATAACGCTGACCATTGGGGAATTAAATGAAAAGAAATTAACCCAATCTCTTCAACTTGCTGTGTATCGTATTGTTCAGGAGGAAATTAATAATATTCTGAAACATGCTAATGCAACTAATGTGACCATTCATTTGTGCGAAGAAGATAATACTCTTATACTAACGGTTACGGATAATGGTAAAGGATTTGATCTCTTAACGATAAAAAAAGGTCTAGGTATAACAAATGTTTTTAACCGTGCTGAAAATTTCGGTGGCTCAGCAGAAATCATTTCTTCACCTGGGAATGGGTGTACATGGCATGTAAAAATTCCGGTGCCAGGTCAACTTTAAAATATCGGATACAAGTTTAACAGGCAATGGCAATAAGCAATAGAAAGACAGTTTGCATATTGCATTATTGCTTATTGCTTATTGATCAACTGGTTTACACTTTCAACAATCATATCTATTGAATTTTCCCGCATACATTTAAAATGGCCGAGCGGGCATTTCTCATAACCTATTTTACTGCAAGGCCTGCACCGTAATTTATTTACCTGGAACACTTCGTAAGAAGTGAGGTAAGGATACATTCCAAACGACGGAACAGTATTACCCCAAACAGATAAAATATTTTTCTTGAAAGCTGCTGCAATGTGCATGAGTCCTGTATCGTGGCTTATTACCAATTTCGATTTACGAATAATATCGGCTGATTCATTGAGCGAAAATTTACCACACGCATTGTAAATTTTTACAGTATCGGCCCTTGCAATTGAATGCCCGTTATGAAAGTCCTCATTACCTCCAAGTAAAATAATTGGATACATTATTTCAGCACATAATTTCTTTAATTTATCTACTGGTAACTTTTTAGTAAGATGTGCTGCGCCAATTGCAATTGAAATGTAGCCTTGTGAATGAGAAAAAGGTATATCTGCATCTTTAACCTTATCTTCTTCAGGAATAAAATAATCAAGCCCAAGATCATCATTTACAACACTCAAACTTTTTACAGTTTCCATATACCTGTCGACAATATGTCTCTCTGGCATCACGTTAATTTTAAAATTTGTATATATCCATTTTTGTCTGTTTAATTTGTTGAAAGAATAAAAGGATATTCCTTTTAAAGCTTGCTTAATTCTGAAGGTTCTCAGGTTATTGTGTAAGTCAATTATATAATCAAACCTTTCATTTTTAAGAATTTCAATTGTTGCATTAATGTCATCATCCAAAACAAGCACTTTGTTTATATAGGGGTTTGCAAGAACAATTCCCGAGAAAATTTTTTTTGTCAAAAAATAAATCTCAGCGTCAGGATATTTTTTTCGTAAACAGCGTATAACCGGGGTCGTTAGAACGAT
>JBDTYU010000149.1:0-6350 GCA_040005535.1 Ginsengibacter sp.
ATTTATGTTTTGGAAAAAGGTGAAGTGATTGAAACAGGCACACATGAAGAACTGATCTCTCAAATGGGATTGTATTATGCTATGTGGCGCCAGCAAATAGGCGAAAGAAAAAAACTTACAACACCGCAACCTGCTTTGAATTAAAAAGAGTTTTCAATTAGCTTATTAGCCTATTAGCTAGTTAGCTAATTGAATACCTTTGCTAAATGCCAGAAGAAGAAAAGAAACCTAAGCCAAATTATTTGTGGAGTATGATAACAATGCGATGCCCCAGGTGCAGGCGGGGAGATATGTTCAAGCAAGGAAATGCTTATAAGAAATTAGGCCTTAAACATATTTTTGATATGTATGAACAATGCCCTGTTTGTGGGCAGAAATTTGATCTTGAGCCCGGCTTCTGGTATGGCACCGGTTATGTAAGTTATGCTTTGATGGTTGCTCTTTCAGCAACCACTTTTGTTGCATGGTGGGTAATTATTGGAATTTCTACTGATGATAACCGGATTTTTTACTGGCTTATTTTTAATGCAGTTTTAATTGTAGCTCTGCAACCGTGGTTCATGCGTCTCAGCAGGGTAATCTATCTTAATTTTTTTGTTAGCTATAATGAAAATTATGATAAAGATGAGAGCAAGGTTTTGTATCAATAATGAATTCTTAAAAAGTCTTTTATAAACTACAAATAATCATGGCTGGGATTTATCTTTTAAATAATTGTCTCCATTGTTGAATCAGGCTTAATAAAGCCTTTGAATATTCTATAGATAGAAGCCAGAATAAAAATGCCCCCAAGAACTACCACTATAGATGAGCCTGCAGGAAAATCATAATGGAAAGAAAAATTCAATCCAAAAAAACTTCCTATTACACTTATCAGTAACGAAATGACAAGAACCGCCGCTTTATTTTTTGCAATCATAATCGCAGATACAGCCGGTATAATAAGATAAGAGAAAACAGGTATCACACCATTGATCTTTACTGCAAAAACAATTGCAAGCCCTATAGAAATATAAAACAGAAAATTCCAAATATTAAAAATACCTACAAGGTGATTAACTCCATTTTCAAATGATTCAGTGAGTGAGAAAAATTTTTTGAAAAAAATTAATTGAACAAGTAAAATAGCACCGAAAACAATACCTACTAATTTTATTTGTTCCCAGCTTACCGATAAAATATTTCCAAATAGTACTTCCTGAATATCTGAATCGCCGTGAGCGGTTTTTGAAATAAATAATACAGTCAGCGCCGAGGCAAATGCATACAATATTCCTATAATGGCTTCCTGTTTTAAACGTTTATCACGTATATTGATAAACGACATTAATAGCGCTCCTGCGAGTGTAAAAATTAAAGGAATGGAAGTGAGGCCTGTTCCTATGAATGCCGCGAAAGCCACGCCCAGCGAAGATATTTGTCCTAATGCAAGATCAACAAACACAATGCCTCTGCCCACAACATGCACGCCCAGGTAAGATAATAATACTCCGGTAATAACTGCGGCTGTAAAGGCCTGCACCATAAAGGGTAATTGGAACATTTGAAACATACTGCCTGAATTATAATATCAATAGTACAATTTTATATTTATTTCAATGTTTCTGTTAGCTTGTCAATGTCATAATCAAATAGATCAAAATAAGTTTTTACAGCAGGAAATGCATTGGTTGAAGTGGCAAGCGTTAATTCCTTTACACCGGTTTGCTTGGCTACAACATCCGATGAAGAAGTAGTAAAGTAAGGAGATGAAATAATTACTTTAATGTTATTGGATTTCACTTCTTTTATCACTTTAACTAATTGCGATGGTGATGGTGGAATCCCTGGCTTTGGTTCCATAAAATCAACTACCTGTAATCCAAAGCGCCTTTCAAAATAAACCCACTCATTGTGATAAGCAATGATCTTTGCTCCCTTAAACGGCGCCATTTTAGTTTGCCATTCTTTCATCTTTGAATCTATCTTACCAAAAAAAGTATGGAGGTTTGTTTCATAAAATGTTTTGTTGGAAGGGTCTAATCTTTCTAAACCATTGGCAATATTTCTTCCGATAACTTTTCCATTTAATGGATCGAGCCAGTAATGTGGGTTACCATAAATATGAATATCACCTTCACCCCTGTTGGAAGAAGAGGGTACTTGTAATAATCCTACTGCCTCTGACGCATCTACATAACCCGGCGATCCTTTTTGAATTTTGGAATTTCTTGCGCTGGTAAGCAATTGAGGCGACCAGCCGGTTTCAAGGTCAAGGCCCACTGTTACAAAAAGATCAGCATTTGATAAGCTGATTATATAGCTGGGTTTGGGATCAACAAAGTGAGGATTCTGGTATCCGGTTGCTATTGATGTTACTGAAACTTTATTGCCGCCAATCATTTCAGTTATACTTTTCATATCCGTAGTTGTGGTAACAACTTTTATAGTCCCTGCTTTTGCGAATTGAAAAACTGAACACGAAATGAATAGAATAAATAATATTGTTTTTTTCATAATGATATTTTATTTTTTATTTTCAAATTAATATTGATGTGCACCATGTGCACCTATGACAAATATCCAGCGTATCCATGCCTGGTTATAATCCGGCTCCACATTCACACTGGTGTGTTTTGCTTCTATTTCTATTTTTTGAAATTCAGTGGCATACCATCCTGCAGTGAGTGAATATGCCTGCTCAAGAATTTTTTTATCATAAGGCCTTTGTGCATAATCGTACCGCCCGGTTAAAAACCATCTCTTGGAAATCTGATCTTCAACAAATGAATACAATCCAAAAGAATTGTGTGCCTGGTTAGATATATATTTTGCATTGCTATAAAAAAATTCACTCTGCCACGTTAGTGATTTGTAGGTATTCATTTGCACGGGCTTCCATTTATAAGTAAGATCAACAGCAGTAATGTTAGTATTTTTTGAAGAATCATTAGGGCCGGTAATGCCCGTTAGTCCAAGTTCCAGTGTAGCATTATCACTAAGCGTAAAAAAGTTTTTTATATGGCCCAGGTAAATAAAATGATTATTATCTCCCCTGTAAAAACTGGGTGATTCCGAAGCGCCTGCAGTAGTCTGGAAAATAAGTTCCTGGTAAAATGATTTGGTAGGAGCCAGCCAGCTTAGTGATGCGCCTTCATCATTTAATCCTTCTTCGCCAAAGTAATTTACAAAGGCCGCAGGCAGATCAATAAAGGGCAACGCATGAGGATGAACAGTGTTTATCCTACCAACAGCTTCTCTGAATTTTCCAACTTTTAATTGAAGCTTTGCGGGAAGCGTGAGTGTCGTAAGATAACCTTCTTCTACTTCAATACCGTATTTGTGTGTGACAGGATCTCTTGATAATGAAAGAAAAAAATCAGCACGAATGTATGGGTCAACAATAGACTGCAGCGATATTTCTGTTTCGTTTAAATACGCATCTACATTTTTTTTGCCACTGCTCAGATACGACGTTCTGAAGTCTGCAACAACTCCTATATCCGGGTTAGCAGAAATCGCAGACCGTGTTTGTTGGGGTGCAGGTTGCTGGTTATCTGCCTGCATCTGTTCTGTAATTTGTTTTAACAAGGTTGAATCAGTGGCAGTACTATCAGTAACGTTTTGTGAGAATAATTGAAGGGTTATAAAAGAAGCCGGCAAAAGGAGGATAATTATATTCTTCATGTGTGTTTGAAACAATATTGCAATATATGTTTAATTTAAAATTAATCATGGCCATAGAAATAATTTGACATGTTAATGTAAGTACTTTACTTTTTTGAAATACAAGCGTGAGCAATTCTCTTTGCTCTGAGAATATTTATCTGAAAATTTTGAAAAGTTTTCGATTTAATTTTCTTAGAATATAACACTCAGTATATGTTTCTAAACTGTCATACCTCTGCCCACAGATAATCATTAATTTTACCAATTAAAAAAAGAGGAAAACAAGTGGCCGACATAATAACTTTATTGCCTGAAAACATTGCCAACCAGATTGCCGCGGGGGAAGTTATTCAACGCCCTGCAAGCGCTGTAAAAGAATTGCTTGAAAATGCTGTGGATGCCGACGCTACGGAGATCAGGCTTTTTGTAAACGATGCAGGCAAAGCGTTAATACAGGTTATTGATAATGGAAAAGGAATGAGTGAAACCGATGCCAGGATGAGCTTTGAACGGCATGCAACTTCCAAAATTAAAAGTATTGATGATCTCTTTCATATAAAGACAATGGGATTTCGTGGGGAGGCTCTTGCCAGTATAGCAGGAGTTTCGCAGGTTGAATTAAAAACAAAAAAACAAGGAGAATCATTAGGTACCTGCATTGAAATTGAAAACAGCATAGTGGTATCACAGGAACCTGTTGCCACAACTGAAGGCACAAATATCTCCATGAAAAACTTGTTTTTTAATGTTCCGGCACGGAGGAATTTTTTGAAAAGTAATGCTTCCGAACTCAGGCATATCGTAGATGAATTTATCAGGGTGGCAATGGCTTTTCCTGATGTATTTTTTTCTCTTGCTTCCAACGGGCAGGAAGTATTTCATTTAGAGAAGGGATCATTAAAACAAAGAATTATTCAGATACTTGGAAATAATTACTCTGCAAAATTAGTAAGTGTAAAAGAAGAGACGGATTATTTGAATATTTATGGTTTTGCAGGCAAACCAGAAACAGCGAAAAAGACAAGAGGCGATCAATATTTTTTTGTGAACAACCGTTTTATAAAAAGCGCTTATCTTAACCACGCTGTTATGAATGCATTTAGTGATATGATTGCAAAAGACAGTTTTCCAATGTATACCTTGTTTATTGATCTGGATCCTTCAAGGCTTGATATAAATGTGCATCCCACCAAACAGGAAATAAAATTTGAGGATGAAAAAATTATTTATGCATTTGTTCAATCTGCTGTAAAGCACGCCTTGGCCCAATATAGTGTAACACCCACTTTGGATTTTGAATTAGATGCGTCTATCCAACACAGTGAGGCCGTTAGTCAACCCTTTACACCGGAGAAACAATACTCGGCAACGGGCTCATCCTTATATAAGACGTTTACTCAAAAAAATCAGGCTCATTTTATCAATAGTAAAAGCGATCTTGAACATTGGGATGCTACTTTTCCTGAACAGAAAAAATCAATAACAGGTGATGAAAAAATTGATAGTTCGAATAATGAAAATCAAAAATCCGGCAATAATTCTCCTTCTTATTTAAAAGATGTTCATCAAATAAAATTAAATAAAAAGCCAACTTCAGAGGAATTTATACAGCTGCATAAAACTTTTATTCTTGCGCAAAATGAAAATGGATTTATAGTAATTCACCAGCAAAATGCACATGAAAGAATTTTATATGAAAGATTTGTAAATGCAATGAAAGGCAAGCCCATTGCGATTCAGAGAAGCCTGTTTCCTGTAACATTGGAGATTACCCCTGCTGATACTGTTCTGATGAACGAGCTGATAACTGATCTGAATTTGCTTGGCTACCAGGTAGAGCCCTTTGGTAATAACACTTTCGTAATACAGGGATCGCCCGCTGACGTAAATGATGGAAATGAAAAAGAGGCTTTGGAAAAAATGCTGGAGCAGTATAAACATTTCAGTATGGATGTTAGTTTTAGTAAGAGGGAAAAGCTATTGCGTTCTATGGCGTGGCAGCAATCTGTAAAAGCAGGAACTGCCTTAGCTGAAAAGGAAATTAAATCATTGGTAGAGGATCTTTTTCAATGTGAAATATGTAGTTCTACACCCAATGGCAAACCTGTTTTTCTTGAATTTAAAAAAGAAGAACTGGATAAGATGTTTGGAAGATAAAAATTATTCAGCCTTACTCAGGGTCTCTTTGGGATAACTCCTCTCTTTCATATTATATCTCATATAATCATCCTTAAGGATATTGCATTTAATCAACATCAGGCATTAAGGGTAGAGATTATTGCTGTATAAATTACAGTAGCAATACCTAATATAAGAATCAAAATATAAACCGTAATGGTATTGCCATGAGTATTATTGGTCTCTGACAAAATAAAATAGTTTTATAATTTAAAACACGAAACTATTTTATAATCATTAAGAAAACAAGAGTACATTTTCTTAATTTACGAGACCGTAATTTCCTGAGAATACACAGAAATATACTACTATTCCTAATCGTATGGTTGCTATGATTATACATAACCTGTCACAACATGTAAATACTTTCCTTGATAAAATGGCTGATAATAGTTTTCAATTTTTAAACTTCTGTTTTAGTTTCCAAACTTTTTTATGGTTACTTCTTCCCTAAAATCAAATATTTTTTTCAATTGGGATTTTATAAATAAAGAATTAGCAACGTTTCCCAAAAACCCGAATGG
>JBDTYU010000150.1:0-9673 GCA_040005535.1 Ginsengibacter sp.
AGTATTATTTTGTCCGTAAGCGTTAAATGTAAGTGTCAATACTGACAATAGAATTCCAATTCCCCTTTTTTTCATTTTGTTCAAAATTTAATTTTTAGTGACGTGTTCATTTTGCCTTGCCTACAACGTGCCGGGTATTTGCGGAAGGCAGGGAATTCATTGAACGTCCTGGCCGGTACAAATGCCCATTGAAAATATGTTGGTTAAGTTAAGAAATAAAGCTGAAAATTGAATGTCGTGCCTTAACCGCTGCTGATGCTTGCTCATAGCTGATGTTACATTGTCCAGCCCTGCCTTTTGCAAACTTTTGTTAGCAGTAGTACTTATAAGTTTTGGGCTACTGTTGGAATGACTCCTGATCTTCAGTTTTATCTTTATTTGCTTTAACTACTAATTTGTAAAGAGGATAAGATGAGGCAAAAACAACTGATACAATTAGCAAGCTTCTATAATCACTAAACGCAAATCCTATAAATAGTACCAGGGTAACTATTTAATGCAAGAATAGTAACATAAGGATAGCCCCATGCTTTGTCAACTGCTGATTGTTATTCCGTCCGCCAGCCGTGCGGCAAACCTTTTGGTTGTGCGTTCGTGTTTCTCTTTTGAATTCGGTTTATTAAAAACCGTCCTTTTTGTCAGGACGGTTTAATACGATTTATTTACATTATTCAACTAACCAATCATTGTACCTGTCAGGAGCATTAGATTGTGTTTCATACTTGTCAAATTCTTTTCCTATGTCATTCAATTTTGCACCTGAAGCCTTACCAAGTTCAGTCATTGTACCGTTATTGTTGAAGTACTTGTTTCTGTCAGCTTCACTATTAAACATATATATAACACCTATACTGCTGCTGTCCTGGCCTCGCAAAGATTTTATTAAATACATTTTAATACCAGGAAAAGCTTTTTCATAAGCAGGTATTGCTTTAGTCGTGTAAAACTTTACATAGTCTTCCATAGTTACACCTTCTTTTAAAGTAGGAGTAGAGGTGTGTAGACCAAGCAGGCTTCCTTTGTGTACAGTTTGACCAAAGGAGAAAATGCACAATAGTGCAAAACCGAAAGTAAATAATCCTTTTTTCATTGTTGTTTTATTTAGTGATTAGAAAATACATGTTTCAATTATTTAGCAAGCTCTGTCATTTAACATGACGCACAACTCGAATATTTAAGCTGCTTTTTGCACCAAAAATATTAATTTACAATATAAAATGGTGCAAACAATAAAACTAAAAGTAATTATGAGAAACTCCATGTTGGATTGATAAATTGGAAGCAAGTGTATATTTTTTATCCCAAGTGATTCAATTAAACCCAGAAGTAGGTAGAGGTCGTTTGGACTTAGGTCGAAAGGGTCTAAAAGAAGAATTAGTTACAATCAAATTAAAAAAGGACTGATTAAAAACATTATTGCATACAGATTGATTTTTCTGCTTTATATTTTAAATAGATATGCATCAAAATGTTTCCTGTAGTGTTGCCTGGAAAATAAAAAATCCTTGAAAGTAAATGCTTACAAGGATGATATGAATTAATAAGTGCCCGGGACTGGATTCGAACCAGCACATCCTTGCGAACGCTGCGACCTGAACACAGTGCGTCTACCAATTTCGCCACCCGGGCATTAATTACAAATGTAATTTCAAAATCTATTTCTTCAGTTAATATTTAAATATCACAAATTAAAATTCTTACACAAATTTCCACACGAAATAAATTTCATGAGTAAATTTTTACACATATATTTTAAAAGGGTTGTCGTTCAATAAAAATTATATATAAAAATCAATGGCATGTAAATAGCATTCTTTCATAAGATATTTACTGAAACTATACTAACAATATTGACATTACGACGAGTAAAATCTAAACCTTAAATATTTTTATATGGATTTAATTTGCTTTACCCACATCAATTGGAATTTTGTTTATCAGCGTCCACAACATTTATTAACCCGTTTTGCTCATTACTATAGAGTATTTGTAATCGAAGAACCCCTATATAATGGTCCTGAAAATTTTTATGAATTTACTCATGAGGCGGAAAATAATATATGGCTTGTAACCTTACATATTTCAAAGGAAACACCAACGTCTGAAATCAGCAATACATTAAAAGCATTGATTGATTCATTAATTAATTCAATGAATATAAAGCAATACCTTCTTTGGTATTATACTCCAATGGCTTTAATATATAGTGATCATCTTAAACCGGAAATTATAGTGTATGATTGTATGGATGAATTGTCTGCATTTAAATTTGCTCCTCCTAAAATAAAAGAAATTGAAGCAAAATTATTGCTGCGTGCTGATGTGGTTTTTACCGGTGGTTATTCACTTTATGAAGCAAAAAAACATTTGCATCATAACATTCATGCCTTCCCAAGCAGTATTGATAAAAAGCATTTTATGGTTGCCCGAAAGCCACAAAAAGATCCTGCAGATCAATTCAATATTCCATATCCGCGAATTGGATTTTATGGCGTATTAGATGAGCGTTTGGATATACAACTCTTAGAAAGTATGGCATTATCCCGTCCTCACTGGCATTTTATTTTAATAGGCCCTATTATTAAAATTGATGCGGATACGCTTCCTAAAAGAGATAATATACATTACCTGGGACCCAAAAAATATAATGAACTGCCAGGCTATTTAGCAGGTTGGGATATTGCAATGTTGCCTTTTGCATTAAATGAATCAACAAAATATATAAGTCCCACAAAAACTCCGGAATACCTTGCAGGCGGAAAGCCCGTTATTTCTACTTCCATAAAAGATGTTGTAACGCCATACGGACAAAAAGGATTGGTACACATTGCAGATACTTGTGAAGAATTTATAAATGCGGCAGAAATTATATTCAAAGGAAATGACAAAGATAAATGGCTTCATAAAGTTGACGAGTTTCTTGAAAATATCTCCTGGAATCTGACATGGCATCAGATGTCGGCACTCATAGATGAAGCACTCCAAAGCAAATTATTGCCAAATAAAAATAAAATAAAATCTCTTGTTTAATAATTTTAAGCATCAGGTATTACGGCCTTAATATCTTTTAAAATCTTTGACAGTTCGCTTAGCCAAAATGAAAAATAATTATTCTTTATCCTGATTTTAAAAATGAGTTCTTTCATGGAGATTGAGTATCATAGTAAATCAGATTTGAAAAATTATAAACCGTCTATGTGGGGCGGAATTGAATGTACCATCAATAGGGTAGAAAATACTTACAGCGACCAGCTACTATATGCCGGTCATTATGATCGTACCGGCGATATAGAACAATTTGCAACACTTGGTATCAAGGCATTACGTTATCCAGTTTTATGGGAGTTTCATAAATCTTCTTTGAAATCAAAAATAGATTGGTCGTGGACAAACATACAACTGGAAAATATCAGGCATCATAAGATAATTCCTATTGCAGGTTTGGTTCATCATGGTAGCGGACCGGAATTTACGAATCTTTACAATAATGATTTTGCTGTCAATTTAGCAAACTATGCTCTTGAAGTTGCTAAACAATTTCCATGGCTCGAATATTATACGCCGGTTAATGAACCTCTTACTACTGCCCGTTTTAGCGGACTTTATGGCTTTTGGTTTCCACATCATAAAAATGAACATAGCTTTTATTTAATGCTACTTAACCAACTGAAGGCAACAGTACTTTCAATGCAGGCTATTAGAAAAATCAACCCAAAAGCTAAACTTATACAAACAGAAGACCTTGCAAAAACACATAGCACACCTCTCTTAAATTATCAGGCAGAGTATGAAAATAAAAGGCATTGGCTCACCTTTGACATTTTATGCGGTAAAGTAAACAAAGAACATTTCTTTTGGAAATATTTTATTTCAAGTGGCATCAAAGAAAGCCTTCTTAAATTTTTTACTGAAAACCCATGTCCACCAGATATTATTGGATTGAATTACTACATAACTTCAGAAAGGTACATCGATGAAAATATTCATTTATACCATAATAGCTCTCATGGAGGAAATGGGAAGCATCGTTATGCAGATACTACTGCAGTAAGAAGTATAAAACCGGCAGGTCTTAAAGAACTGATGCGACAAGCCTGGGAGCGTTACCACATACCACTTGCACTTACTGAAATACATTTGAATTGCACAAGAGAAGAACAGATGCGATGGTTTAAAGAATCATGGGATGTTTGTTGTAACCTGATAGAAAAAGGAATTGATATAAAAGCTATTACTGCGTGGTCTTTATTAGGAGCCTACGACTGGAACAATTTATTAACGAAAAAGGAAAAAAAATATGAGTCAGGAACTTTTGACCTGGTAAATAATACTTTACGTCCAACAGCATTAACAACGTTAGTAAAAAGTCTTTCCCAGGATGGTTCGTATGAACATCCTTTGATTAATGAAAAGGGCTGGTGGCATAAAAGTTATCCCGGAGGTGCAGCAAACTTCACTGGTACTTCAGCAAATCCTGTTCTTATAATAGGAAGTAGTGGAACATTGGGTAATGCAATTTGCAAAATATGTGAACGCCGGTACATTCCATTTAAAGGAGTAAACAGATATGATGTTGATATAACATTGCCTGATGAAATTGAAAAAGTAATTAATTTTTATAAACCCTGGGCCGTGATCAATGCTGCGGGGTATGTAAGAGTTGATGACGCAGAATTTGAAATAGAAAAATGCTTTCAAATCAATGCGACAGCTTCCGGGTTATTAGCAGAATGTTGCAGTCATCATGGAATTAAATTTATGGCTTTTTCATCTGACCTCGTATTTGATGGAGGAAAAGAAACGCCTTACTTCGAAACGGATAAGGTGCAACCATTGAATGTTTACGGAAGCAGTAAAGCCAAAGGAGAATCTATTATTTTAAATACATACTCTTCTTCACTTATTATACGAACCAGTGCTTTTTTTGGACCATGGGATCAATATAATTTTCCAATACAAGTATTAAACTCTTTAAAAGATGAACGCTCTTTTCGTGTTGTAAAAGATGTTACAGTTTCACCAACTTATATACCTGATTTAATCAACACGGCACTTGATCTTTTTATAGATGATGAAAAAGGAATCTGGCACTTAACGAATGATGGTATGATGTCATGGTCTCATTTTGCTGAAGAAATTGCTGACAGAGGTGGATTCACAAAAAAGCATCTTGATTTTTTTTGTCAGGATGAAATGGAGTGGAAAGCAAAACGACCTTCTTATAGTGCATTACAAAATTCTAAGGGTATTAAGTTACCTTCATTGAGCAATGCCATCAGTCGTTTTTTTGAAGAAAAAATAAATTAGAATGCCAGGATCAAAATTCATGTTTTCTACAGGAATAGAAAACAGCTATCCAAATATTATACTTCCGGATGGAAGCCGTAAGAGGGTTGATGAGATGGAAAAAACGGGTCATTATAAAAACTGGAAAACTGATTTTCAACTGGTAAAAGAATTAGACATTGAATACCTGCGATACGGTCCTCCTTATTTCAGTACTCACATTGCACCTGGAAAATATGATTGGTCATTTGCTGATGAAACTTTTGCAAAGCTTAAAGAACTTGGTATAACGCCTATTGTTGATCTTTGCCACTTTGGTGTGCCTGATTGGTTAGGAGATTTCCAAAATCCTGAATTTCCTTTTTATTTTGAAGAATATGCCGGGGCTTTTGCGAACCGGTTTCCGGAACTGCAATTATATACACCAATTAATGAAATTTTTATTGCTGCTTTATTTTCTGCACAATATGGGTGGTGGAATGAAAGTTTACAATCTGACAGAGCTTTTGTAACGGCGCTTAAGCATATATGTAAAGCTAACGTTATGGCAATGCATGCCATCCTGGAAGTGCAGCCTGAAGCAACTTTTATTCAAAGTGAGTCTTCGGAATATTTTCATGCAACGGACCCTTCGGCATCAACGCTTGCTCGTTTTCTTAACCAAAAAAGATTTCTTTCGCTTGACCTTACCTATGGCTACCCGATCAATGTTACTATGTATGATTATTTGTTAAGTAACGGGATGACTTCCGGAGAATATCAATGGTTTACGCAAAACCAGGTTAAGGCACGATGCATTATGGGAAATGATTATTATGTAACCAATGAACACATTGTATATCCGGATGGAATGACCCAGGCTGCGGGGGAAATTTTCGGTTATTATGTAATCACGAGCCAGTATTACAGGCGTTATAAGCTTCCCATTATGCATACCGAAACCAATATTAAAATGCCTGCCTGTAAAGAATGGTTATTAAAACAATGGGCTAATGTCCACAGGCTTAAACACGATGGAATACCTATCGTTGGTTTTACGTGGTATAGTTTGATACACCAGGTTGATTGGGATTCTGCACTAAGAAAAGACGATGGAGTGGTGAATGAATTGGGTTTATATGATCTTGATAGAAAAATAATGCCGGTTGGCGAAGCATATAAATTACTTATTCAACAATGGAAAGATGTAGTAAGAGAAGAAAGCTTTGGCTTAATTTTTCAAAATTGGTAATCATCGGATAAAGATCACTTCTTCTTTAATTATATCTGCAGTAAACAAAGAAAACAGATCTGAAGCATGAATTCTGGTAGAAATATTTATTTCAGAAATTTCATCTTTTTGCAGAACCTGATCACATGACGGCTTTTCTGAAAAAGGGCATATAGCATCATTATCTAACATATTTAATTTAGTTCCTAATGTTTTAGAATTCGAAAAAGTATTTGCTTCACTCATAATAACAATTTCATCAATTACCCGAAATAATGTGCCATAAATTGCTTTGGGTATATTAATATCATAATAGCAAAATATTTGTAGAAAAGGATTCGTGGGGTAAGAAGTAGAAAAATTAACTATGCAAATATAATTAGGATTAATGACATCGCAATAAGAGAAAATGCATCATCTGTTATTAGTTTTTAAGATTAACCGGAAAATATTTTAGCTTAATATCGACTTCCTGATACAATACGAAAGTTTAATATTTGGCATATATTTTATTGCTAAAAAGATGTCTCAGAAAAAAATAATTTCATCAGTTAAAAAAATAAAGATGAGAACTCCTATGCCGCATGATTTAAAACCCATGCTTGCAACGCTTATTGATAAACCTTTCGACGAATCTGGTTGGGTGTATGAAGTGAAATGGGATGGTTATCGTGCTGTGGTTTATTTGAATAATGGAATGGTAGAAATGCGTTCAAGAAATAATAAATCTTTTGACGAAAAATTTTATTCTATTCACAAAGCGTTAAAGCAATGGAATATAAAAGCAATAATTGATGGAGAAATAATTGTTGCCAATGACAAAGGCATATCCAACTTCAGTAACCTGCAAAGTTGGCGCAGTGAAGCCGATGGTGAGTTGATATTTTATATGTTTGATGTTTTATGGCTGGATGGTCGCGACCTTACTCAACTGCCTCTCAGCGAACGAAAAGAAATATTGAAAAACATCGCTCCTGCAATAGATAACATACGGCTTAGTGAAAGCTTTGATGCAGGAGCTACTGAATTTTTTGAAGTGGCAAAGAAAATAAATCTTGAAGGTATCATTGCAAAAAAAGCCGACAGTAAATATTTTCCGGGTGAGCGTTCAAAGGAATGGCTGAAAATTAAAACCGGCAAAAGACAGGAAGTAGTGATTGGGGGTTATACGAATAATGAAGGGAGCAGCAAGCCTTTCAGTGCATTACTTGTTGGTGTATATGAAAATGAAAGGTTGCAATACATCGGCAAAATAGGAACGGGCTTTTCGCAAAAACTGCAAAAAGAAATGATGGAGCAATTCGAGCCACTTATAATTAAGAATTCACCTTTTACTTTTGTGCCGGATATAAATAAACCTTCACGCTTTCGCCCAAATCCTCCAATGGCAGTGGCTACATGGCTTAAGCCTGAATTAATTTGTGAAGTTACTTATGCTGAAATAACATCAGACGGTGTTATGCGTCATCCTTCTTTTGAAGGAATGAGAGACGATAAAAAAACTACTGAAGTTGTAAAAGAAGTAGAAAAACAAATGATGAAAATTATAACCTCGCCTTCTGCTTCTTTAAAACAGAAGACAAAAAAATCCGTTTCAAAAACTAAATCCGCAAAGATGCCTTCAGATAAAATTATCAATACAGGCAATAATGAAAATCTTACAACTAAACTTCTAAAAACTTCTAAAAATATAGAACGTAAAACACTTCTCAATCCAAAAGACAAATCACAAACAAGAAACATAAACGGCCACGACATTACTTTCAATAATCTTGATAAAATTTATTACCCGAAAAAAAAAGTAACCAAGCGTGATGTAGTAAATTATTATTATCTCGTTGCTCCATATATGTTACCATATATGATGGATCGGCCGCAAACGCTTATCCGTTATCCTAATGGTATCGAAGGGCAATCCTTTTATCAGAAAGACGTAACCGGTAAAGTACCGGATTGGATAAAACAATTTCCTTACAGTAGTGAAGCTGGTGGTGACAGAAATTTTTTGGTATGCAACAACGAAGCAAGCCTTCTCTTAATTGCATCACTTGGAGGTCTTGAAATGCACCCCTGGAGTAGCCGCATACAAAAGCCCAATAGTCCTGACTGGTGTATCATTGATCTTGATCCATCTGATAAAACGACATTTGAACAGGTTATTAGCGCAGCGCAAACAACCAAACAAGTGCTTGATGCCATTGATGTGCCAGCATATTGCAAAACTTCCGGCGCAACGGGGTTACATATTTATATACCACTGGGAGCAAAATATACTTATGAACAAAGCAAAGAGTTTGGAAGAGTCCTTGTAAGAATTATTAATAACAAAATCCCTGATTTCACCAGCATTGAGCGGATTATTGAAAATAGAAAAGGCAAACTGTACCTCGATTTTTTGCAGAACCGGCCACAGGCGACACTTGCTGCTCCTTATTCTTTGCGGCCAAAACCTGACGCCACTGTAAGCATGCCATTAGATTGGGACGAAGTAACAAAAGGATTAAAGATGAAAAACTTTACCATCTTCAATGCCATAGACAGAATAAAACAGAAGGGTGATATTTTTTCCGGTGTTCTCGGGAAAGGTATTGATCTGAAAAAAGCATTAAAGAGTATTGAAAAAGTTTTTGGAAAACAGGAGATGCATAAATCACTGAGAACTTAATACTGAATAATGAGTCATTTGTCATTTGTCATTTGTGAGCAATTAGAATTTCAGTAGTTAAAAAATAGTATCATTGCTATTACGTATTACCTATTGACCAAATGACCATTGACTAAACTCACTTCAGGCACTTACATTAAAATCTCTTAGCGCATCATTTAAACTTGTTTTTTTATCGGTGCTTTCTTTTCGTTTTCCTATAATGAGTGCACAGGTTACGTTGTATTCTCCCGCCGGAAATTTTTTCATATAACTTCCAGGTATCACAACACTTCGGCATGGCACAAAGCCTTTATATTCTACGGGTTCATTGCCGCTTACATCAATGATTTTTGTGGATTGGGTAAGCACTACATTGGCACCAAGTACTGCTTCTTTTTGAACCCTTACTCCTTCTACAATTATGCTTCTGCTTCCTATAAAACATCCATCTTCAACTATGACAGGGCTGGCTTGTAAAGGTTCCAGCACACCGCCAATACCTACGCCCCCACTGAGATGTACGTTTTTTC
>JBDTYU010000151.1:0-5212 GCA_040005535.1 Ginsengibacter sp.
ACAATCACTTGATTACCGGCCGTAGTTAATACAGGACTCGCAGAAATGGAAATTGCATTACTTGCAGTTTGAATAACCGTTCCATTTAAATATAGTTTCATGTCAGAAACTTTGTTTCCTAAAGCAGTTATAGAAATAATGTCTCCAATATTTTTTGTAATGGGTTCAGGTATTCTTACAGCAGTAGGTTGAATTAGTGGATTACTGAACCTTACTGCAAGACTCGTATTATATACCGGAATATACATATCACTCGCATCAATATTACGCTGCACCAATGTGCCATCTCCATTGCGAAAAAGAAGAGCAATCTTTAAAATTGTTTCCCCGGCGGGTACACCATAGTATGCCCTTATACCACCTGTAATAGTAAATTGCCATTTATTTGATCCAGCATATGTGGCTTGCAGTGCAGGATTTGGCTGGTTAAAATTCTGATTAAATTTTACATACTTCCAGTCACTATTGTTGATGCTCAAATTGGTAATAACTCCTGTATGAATATATACATCAGAAGTTAAACCGTAATTTAATAACCCCCGATTTCCTTTTGCAGCATCAACTGTAATTACAACCGGGGTGCTGGTTTCCTGGATAAAGTTTGGTGTCCATGTAAGTAGTTGTGAAAAACTTTGGAGGCAAAAAAATACAAGGATGAAAGAACTAACAATGGCTTTCTTCATATCAGGCAAATTTATTGTGTAATATAAACACATTATCCTTAACTTTTAATTTATCTTTTAAAATAAAATGGAACACACACATAAAAAATGACTCTCATACTGTGAAGATATCTGCGTTTTTTAAATGAGTATTTTTTATTATTTTAAATAAATACTTAACCTGACTATTTTTATTTTTACAACAAATCTTTTTCATGTACACAAGTGAGCAAACAAAGGATCTACAAATATTAACTAAGCAGCTATCAAAAAGTATAGGTTCTGTTGATGAATTAAAAAGTGTTCTCCGTTTTCATGAATACAGGTACTATATTTTAAACGAACCCCTCATTTCAGATGTTGAATATGATAAACTTTATAAAGCACTGGAAAAGTCTGAAAAAGAAAATCCTGCGTGTATAACTTCCGACTCGCCAACACAAAGAGTAGGGAACAGTTTGAATAAAGAATTTATAACAGTACCTCACCTTGTATCTATGTTGAGCCTTGAGAACAGTTATAACCCCCAGGACCTTATTGATTGGGATAAAAGAGTAAAGGGACTTGTAGGTGCCTCACAAATTATTTATAGTGCAGAACCTAAATTTGACGGTGCAAGTATTTCAGTTATTTATGAAAAAAATATGCTGGTAAGAGGTGCTACACGCGGCAATGGAATTGCCGGTGATGATATAACTGTCAATATAAAACAAATAGGCTCTATTCCCTTATCTGCAAAATTCTCCGATTATGGAATTGATAAAATTGAAATACGGGGAGAGGTGTTAATGACAAAAGAAAGTTTCAGGAAATATAATCAAACACTTGAAGAAGAAGGTACGCCACCACTCGCCAACCCACGCAATGCGGCTGCCGGTACTCTTAGAATGAAAGACCCCGCCGCAGTAAAAAAAAGAAAACTGGAAGCTATATTATATCATATAAGTTTTATTGAGCTTAATGAAAAAAACATATCAAAGAATAATGAGCTCCTGGCAACGCATGCCGGCTCTTTGCAAATGCTTGCAGGGCTTGGTTTTAAAACCCCCGTAAACGAAAAGAAAGTACTTAACAACATTGAGCAGGTCGTTGATTTTTGTAAAGAATTTGAAATTAAAAGGGATAAGCTACCATATGAAATAGATGGCATGGTGATAAAAGTTAATGATGTGGAACTGCAACAGCAAACCGGCAGCACAACTCATCACCCACGCTGGGCTATTGCTTATAAGTTTAAGGCAAGACAGGCAACTTCAAAATTATTAAAAGTAGAATTCCAGGTAGGTCGTACAGGTTCTATAACGCCTGTTGCAAAAATTGAACCTGTTCATATCGCCGGGGTTACGGTTTCATCTGTTTCTCTTTTTAATGCAGATGTAATTGAGGAGAAAGATTTGCGTGTAGGCGATAACGTTATAGTGGAACGGGCAGGAGATGTAATACCATATATAGTTAAGCCACTTACTGAATTAAGAGATGGAAAAGAAAAGAAAATTATTTTTCCCGTTAATTGTCCTGTGTGCAGCGATCCCCTGGTGAGACCGGAATCGGAAGCCGCATGGAGGTGTGTAAATATCAATTGCGAAGCACAGGTAGTTGAACGTATTATCCATTTTGTAAGTAAAGATGCTATGGATATAAGAAGCCTTGGAGAAGCAAATATTCGAAAATTTTATTCACTCGGTTTCCTAAAAAATATTCCTGAAATTTATTTACTTAACTATGAAGAAATTGCAAAGCTTGAAGGATTTGGCAATAAGTCGATTGATAATCTTCGAAATGCAATTGAGCATTCAAAAAAGCAAAGTCTGCACAGGCTTATATTTGGCCTCGGCATAAGATATGTGGGAGAAACTACCGCTAAAATTTTGGGTAAAAGTACCGCCAACATATTTGATCTGCAGAAACTTTCAATAGAGGAATTGCAACAATTAAAAGATATTGGAAATAAAGTAAGCGAGAGTATATACGACTTCTTTCATAACAACGATAACATAGCAATGCTTCAAAAGCTTGCAGATATGGGATTAAATATAAACGGCGATAAAATTCAAAATAAAACAGGCAAGCTTTCCGGGCAAACTTTTTTGTTTACCGGTACATTACCCACGTTAAAAAGAAGTGATGCAGAAAAATTAGCAGAAGATAACGGCGGCAAACTTCTTTCCTCGGTAAGCAGCAATCTTGATTATCTTGTTACAGGAGATTCAGCAGGAAGCAAACTTGAAAAAGCAAGAAAAATAAAGACAATTAAAATAGTTAACGAACAGGATTTTTTAAATTTGATACAAACTTAGTTTTGTAACTTTATTTTAAACCCAAAGGCATGATAAAAAAAAATAATGGTGAAATATGGAAGCAGCTTCAGTTTAAAGGATGGAAGCTGTTGCGAAAAAAATATGCTATTTCATCTCATGGCCGTGCAGCAAGCTACGATGAGGATATACTTACAGACGGGAAATTATTGGAAGGCTCTATTACATCAGGATATAGAACCCTGAACCTGCACATTGATAACAATAACGGAACTATTTATTTTCACCGGGAGGTCGCCAGACTTTTCAATAAAAAAAATACCCAGGGAGATAGATTTGTTATTCACTTGAATCATAACAAAACAGATAACAACATTAAAAATTTGAAATGGGTATCACAGAATGATGTAAGCAAACATCAACAAAAAAGTCCTGACAAACTCGCCTATAAAAAAGTTCAGCATACAAGAACCCATGGTTTAAAGCTTACTTCATCGCAGGTAAAATCTATTAAGGCATTTATTGATAATCCCCGCCGGAAACTTACCTACAAGCAAATTGCCAATAAATATAATGTAAGTGAAATGACCATTTATAGAATTAAAAGTGGAGAAAATTGGAGCAATGTAAAATAAGAATCTTCATTTAAATAACTATAATCAGGAATTTCTGCTTTACTAAATGTTTCAATCCTCCACAGTAAGTTTTTTAAAGGAACTTAAAAAGAATAACAACAAGCCCTGGTTTGATAATCACAGGGAAAAATATCTTTTGGCAAAATTTGATTTTGAAAATTTTATTGATAAACTTCTTGCTTCAACATCAGCCTTTGATAACGATATAAAAGAGTTGCAGGTAAAAAACTGTACGTTTAGAATTAACCGCGATATTAGATTTTCAAAAGATAAAACTCCCTACAAAACTAATATGGGGGCTTCTTTTAACCGTGGGGGAAAAAAATCAATATTTGCCGGCTATTATTTTCACCTGGAGCCCGGGGGGAAAAGTTTTGCGGGCGGTGGCCTTTGGATGCCTACACCCTACGAATTAAAAAAACTCAGGCAGGAAATTGATTATTGTTTTCCTGAGTTTAAAAAAATAATTACAAACCCGGCCTTTAAAAGCCAATATCCCGGACTGGAAATGAATGATGGTCAAATGCTGGTTAATGTTCCAAAAGGTTATGATAAAGAAAATCCTGCGGCTTCGTTTTTAAAATTAAAAAGCTTTGTTGCTACTAAAAATATTCCTGATGCGTTGCTTACAAGCACAGCTTTAATAAGGGAAGTGGCTCTGGCTTTCAAAGCATTAATGCCTTTGGTTACATTCATGAACCGCTCAATGGAATAAAGTAACATCCGAACACCACATTTACTTAAAAAAACGGCCAGTGATAAAAATCACCGGCCTTGCTTACCTCTGAAACCACAAGAAAAAAATCTAATTTCTTGATAATGTCTTGGAAGAGGATATTAATTTATTGATTGAAAACTTAACTAAAGCTATTGGGTTTGTGTGGGTGGTTTTAAATTACAGGATAAGGAAAACGGAATGGGCTGCTAAATTAATAATATTTTTTTATAAAAAGAACTTTCTTCTATTTAATTGAAATTTTTTTTCAATTCCTGTTCTGCAAGCCTTTGAATTTTTTTTATTTTATAGTTATACCACCATTTGGGCATCGTTTTTTTCATGATGGTATCAATGCTTCTCATACCAAATAAATTCCAGGCACCTCTTGCCTTTCCACCAATTGAATCTTGCAGCGCACGAAGACTCATGGCGAATCCGCTATCAAGATACTCCATGTGATGCCAGTAACCGGCAGGCATAAATAAAGTTTCGCCGTGATCTAGTATAAGCTCGTAACCAATGGCATGTTTTAATGCAGGGAATTTTTCATAATCAGGATTGCCGGAATTTTGATTAAAATTGGAAAAATCAGCAAGGCTTAAAACTTCAAAGGGCTTACGATATAGCTTATGCTGCTCTTCATGACGAAATAATAAAATTCTTTTCCTGCCCGCAAACTGCGTATGAAGAATGTGTGAAAGATCAATGTCAAAATGCATGTGAGTAATGGATGTCTGGCCTCCGGTAAACAACATCGGGTATTTTTTTACATAGCCTTTCATAAGGTCTTCAGGCCAGCTAAAATCCTGTATTAGCTGGGGAGCATGATCGAAAATATTAAAAAGAAAAATCCTCCACGCAGCCGGGCCTTCCTTAATCATATCAACATATTCCCCAAATGTTTTGTAATCATCAGCAGTGTTTATAGGAGTATAAGCATCG
>JBDTYU010000152.1:0-4307 GCA_040005535.1 Ginsengibacter sp.
TCGGTTCTTTATTGATGCTTATTGGAATTATGTATGTGTATCTGCAAACTCCTGCTATCACTGCATTTGCTGACCATTCATTTTCCTTAAGAGCTTTTTACAGCACTTCAATTTCATCAGTGCAACAAAGCTGGTTGTTCTGGTTATTTTTTTTAGCCTTTGCTATAAAGATGCCTGTTTTCCCTTTGCATACATGGCAGCCCGATACTTATGAGCAAGCACCATACTCAACAGTGATGGTATTAAGTGGTGTAATGGTGAAGATGGGTGTGTTTGCGATGATAAGATGGTTGCTCCCGGTTTTTCCTGCAGCAGTAGCTAAATATGATCATCTTGTTATTATTCTTTGCGTGATTGGAATTATTTATGCAAGTTGTATCGCATTACTTCAAAATGATCTTAAAAGATTTGTTGCATGGTCTTCAATTGCTCACATTGGTTTGATGGGTGCAGCAATTTTTTCCCGAAATTCTTCAGGCCTGCAAGGTGTAATGCTTGAAATGTTTAATCATGGTATTAATATAATTGCTCTGTGGATGGTTGTTGATATCATCGATAAAAAAACAGGAGTAAGAAAATTATCAGAGTTGGGAGGACTTGCAATAAAATCACCTGTGCTTGCTATATTTTTTGTAATAATTGCTTTGGCAAATATTGCTCTCCCGCTTACCAATGCATTTGTGAGTGAATTTTTAATGTTTAACGGAGTATTTCAATTTAATAAATGGTATGGCGCATTTGCCTGTATTGGAATTATTCTTTCTGCAGTGTATATGTTGAATATGGTACAGAAAGTTTTTTTCGGTCAACCGAATTCTCTTACTGAAAATGCAATTATATTAAGTAAAGGACAAAAAGTTGTACTGTCAATAATTGTAATTTCTATTTTGATGTTGGGTATTTACCCACAGCCTGTATTTCATCTAACACATGATACGGTTACAGATATTTTACAAAGGTTGACCGGATAAAATGATGAATGAGAGAACGACTTATAGTTATTTTAAAATGAAAAATTAAAACTCTTTTTAGAGTTAGGGATATATTATGAATGCAATTATATTATCTGCACTTTGGGGAGTTATTATGATGTTTGGAGGTGTATTTTTTAAGGAACGCTCCACTCCAAAATATTGGGCTGTCACAGGTATCGCAATTATTTTGATTGCAAATATTTTTGAATTTTCTGGCAGAAATCTTTTTAATGTTGATACCAAAGGCATGCTTCGCTTTGATAACTTTGGCCTGCATTTTAATACAATAGCTTTTGCATGTACCCTGTTATTTTTCCTGCTAAACGGGCGTGATATTGAAAAAATCGGTCAGCATGTTTCTGAGTATTTTGCTTTGATTTTTTTTGTTTTATGCGGAGTTTCAATATCCTCATCTTTCAATACTCTATTGATGCTTTTTCTTGGAATTGAAATAATGTCAATTCCTTTGTACATACTCACGGGCAGCGATAAACGCAATTTAAAAGGTAACGAAGCTTCATTGAAATATTTTCTGATGGGCGCTTTTTCAACCGGTATTATGCTCATGGGAATTGCGCTGGTTTATGGAGGTAATAGTCTCGGCTCTTTTTATATCAATACCATTAACCTGGGTGCAGGAGATCTTCCCGTAATGATAGCTGCAGGGTTGGTTTTGCTGGTAGTAGCCATGTCTTTTAAAGTATCTGCAGCTCCTTTTCATTTCTGGACACCCGATGTTTATGACGGGGCGCCTACTGTCTTTACTTCATTTATGGCAACCATTGTAAAGATTGCCGGATTTATTGCATTCATCAGATTGTTTCAATCTTCGTTTGGTATAATGCAGCAACAATGGCAAACACTTATAGTAATAATTACAGCGTCCACATTGCTTATTGGAAATTTAACGGCTGTTTTCCAGCAAAGCGTAAAGCGTATGCTTGCTTACTCCAGCATTGCACAGGCTGGCTTCATGATGTTTGCTCTATTTGCTTTAAATAGTACCGCAAAAGAAGGTTTACTTTTATATGCGGCAGCATACAGTATTGCTTCTATTGGGCTTTTTGCTATACTCATAAAAATGAATGATTATACTATTGAAGGATTTAACGGGCTTGGAAAGCAACAGCCTGTATTAGCTTTTACGGCAACTATATTTCTTTTATCGCTAACGGGAATACCACTCACGGCTGGCTTTACTGCAAAATTTTATATGTTGCTTGCTGCAGTTAAAAATGGTCATCAGTTATGGTTGGTAATTCTTGCAGTAATCTGCGCTGCCATCAGCGCATACTACTATTTCAGAATTATCCAGTCAATGTATTTTAAAGAGCCTGCTCCCGGTATTAATAGCCAGATGAATATAACTTCGTCTTTTAAATTTCTTCTTATACTCACTTCAGTATTAATTATTATCCTGGGTGTATTACCCGGCCTTCTTATTGACTGGCTTTACTATTAATAGGGGCAATGTAAATTCTTTTAAATTGTATCTTCAACTATGCAATTAACCGATTCTCTCTCTCTTGCTTTTCGTACTGTAAAAAGTAATAAACTTCGTACAGGCATTACCGTTACTATTATTGCATTGGGTATTATGGCATTAATTGGAATCATTACTGCCATTGCTTCTATGAACCAAAGCCTGACAGAAAGCTTCTCCACTATGGGCGCCAATTCATTCAGCATCCATTTCCAGGACAGGCAAATTCACATTGGCAGAAGAAGGCAGGTGAAGAAAACAAACCTGAGTGAACTAAAGCAAAAGAAATCGGATAATGGTAAAATTATTACCTACCAGGAAGCTAAGCTTTTCAAAGAAAGATATTCTTTTCCGGCAAGTGTGAGCATATCGTTGCATGGTCCTGAAAATGTAATTGTTAATGATGAAAGAATCAAAACAAACCCAAATATTTCTTTGCAGGGATGCGATGAAAATTATCTTTTACAAAGTGGCTATACTTTAGCCGAAGGCAGAAATTTCAACAAGCTTGATGTGCAGAGCGGAAGAAGCATTTGTGTTATTGGAAAAAGTGTTGCTCAAAAACTTTATGGAGATAATATTCAAAGAGCTATCGACAAAATTATTAGTGTAGCAGGAATTAAATACCGTGTTATAGGAGTGTTGAAAGATAAAGGTTCCAGCGCATTTCTAAATGCCGATAATGTCGTTCTGACTACCTATAATAATATTCGCCGGCTGTTTACTACAGATGGAACTTCTTACAATATTGGAGTGATGGTTAACGATATTAAAGATATGGAAGGGGCGATAGGTGAAGCTAAAGGAACTTTTCGTCCCATACGCAAAGTAGCTATTGATGAAGACAATAATTTTTATATTGATAAAAGCGATAGCATAGCAGAAGTATTTATGAGCAGCCTTGGCGCCATTACTACTGCAGCAGCTTTTATAGGATTAATAACATTAATAGGAGCGGCAATCGGCCTCATGAATATTATGCTGGTAGCAGTTAACGAGCGTACACGTGAAATAGGATTAATAAAAGCCATTGGTGGTACCAGAAGAAGCATCAGAACACAATTTCTTTTTGAATCTGTTCTTATAAGTTTAATAGGGGCTATTTTTGGAATAATACTGGGTGTGCTTGTTGGTAATATTGTAGGAATGTTTCTTCATACAGGATTCGTAGTTCCCTGGGGATGGGTAGTTTTAGGGATTGTTGTATGTTCAGCTGTAGGGCTTTTTGCCGGTTTATACCCGGCAATAAAAGCTGCCCGGCTCGATCCAATTGTCGCACTTCGTTATGAATAAACACCCGCATTCTTACTTTAACGCTATTCCTTCAGTTTAATAAATTGAATTACCTTTTCAATGTATTTTATTGAATACATTTCAGATTTAAGGAGTGATTTTATTTTTTTGGATAATAGCATTATTTTTTTGGATTTCATGTAGAATGGAATTAAAAATTAATGAGAGAGAAATTTCTTTAAAAATTTATTATCCCTCTCAAACATTTAAATTAATTTATATAACTTGTGGCTCACACCAAAAATTTTTTTTTAACTGAATGAGACTTTTCAATTTTTTTTTATTACAATTGTACAATCAAATATTTTAATCAAATTCATCTTCATCTTAAACATTTAAAAAACCTATCGTTATGGCAGAAACTAATACAACTGCAAACTCTACAGTTAAAGCAACCACATCTGTACAGGCAAGAAAATCAAATAATCTTGTTTCTTTGCTTGCCCCAATTATTTGTATTATCATGGGATATGTGATCTGGCGTTTCGTTATTGGTGCCGCTAGTAATTTCACAGCGCCCGATCCGGCAGGCGGTTTCTGGCCAAAACACGTTGGCC
>JBDTYU010000153.1:0-8392 GCA_040005535.1 Ginsengibacter sp.
TGATGATTTATTTCCGGCATAAAATAATCGCAGCCCCAGTTTCCGGTTGTTAGCGGAAATTTAAATTCACCGGCAAGCAAAGGACCCGCGTAAGTAAAAATGTATGGATTAGCAGCATCAGCGGTCATTGGTTGCGGTGTGTCTATATTCCAGCCAACGGGTGTTGCATCGCCTACCATCCAAATTTTTGTATAAGGAATAAATGGTTTTATATTGATAGTAAGGTTCTGCAGGTCGAGTGTTATTTTATACGGGCCCGGATTTGTTATTTGCCATTTTAAATCAGGATTTCCATCATGAACTAATTGTACTCCTGTTGAAGTGATAGCAGGATGATTGGTAAGTGGCATATAATAATCTGTAGTGAAGTTTCCTGTTGCTGTAGGAATTTTAAATTCACCTACAGTAAGTATTTCGTTGTATTTAAATACAAAAAGGTTCGATGAATCAACTCTCATTTCATCAGGCGTATTAATATTCCATCCTGAAGGGGTAGCATCACCGAGCATCCATAATTTTTTATAAGGAGGAACTGATGAAGTTGCTAAACTGATTGACAGGTCTAAAAGGTTAAGTGTAATTGTATAGTTGCCCGGAGTAGAAATCACAAACTGATCATCGGGTTGATTGTTATCATTTCGATATATCAAAGTACTATCATTGGCGCCTTTATTATAGGAAGGAAGAAACTGGCCAAGCGTAGTAATAAATTTTAAATTACCTGAAGTGAGATGCCCGTCCCATGTGAACTCCCCGGCCTTTGTTGCACTTGCCGTTAAGGGCGTTGCTGAATTACTATTCCATCCGTTTGGTGTGGCATCGCCTATCAGGTATAGGGTTGCAGTAACCGGCAGATAAGGTGTAACTTTTATAACAAGAATATTGGAAGAATCAGCGGGAGCAGCAGCATTGGATACTTTGGCAATTACTTTTACTTCTAATATTGCCTCTGTATAAGCAGGTAAATTCCAATGTGTAAGCAATAAATTGTTTAAATCTTTTACAGTGAATCTTTTTTCAAATGTACCCGAACCTAAATCCTCAGTTATTGCATTACTAAAATTATTTCCCTGCTTATCTATTTTAATTGTATAAGAAATAGAAGCGTTAGTTCCATGGTTTGAGCCACTTGTCCAAATTAAATCCACTGCATCATTTGCATCTTCTGTTTGTTTTAAAACAAAAGATGTTTTTACAACGGAAAGTGTTAGTGAATTGTTGGCTTTATTCGATTGAACATAATCAGGTTTTTTACAGGAATTATTGAAAAAGGAAAATAGCACAAGAAGCAAAAATGCAAATTGCGATTTTGCTTTTTTATTAAAAGAAAAAATATTTTTCATAACTGCTTTTTTAAAATTAAATGTATATGTCTTAAGAAATCAATAACCGGGATTTTGAATAAGATTAGGATTGGCATCTCTTTCTTTCTGTGGTATTGGCAATAAAAGATGTTTTGTAGTTGCATTCACTTTACCGATTGAATGAAGAAAATCCAGTCCATATTGCCCGTTATTTATTCTTATTAAGTCAAACCAGCGGTCTCCTTCAAATGCAAGCTCCATACGCCGTTCATGCAATATCTTTTCTTTCATAGCATCTTTGGAAAGTCCATGCACATCCGGTAAACCTGCTCTTTCTCTTACAAGATTTAAAGGCGCTTCGGCTTCAGTTGTTTGATTAAGTTCATTCTGTGCTTCCGCCTGCATCAACAATATATCAGCATATCGCAACACGGGAAAGTCTTCAGGATTGGTATCATAATCAGGAGAAATAGATTTTGGAACAAGAAATTTGCGAAGGTTATAACCGGTAACTGAATAAGAACTCTGATATGGTTTGCCATCAAAATCGGGAGCGCCATTATATAAAATAGTTACATCTTTTCTTTTATCTCCTGCTTCATAAGAGTCTACAAATTCCTGTGTGGGCTGGTCCCATCCATAACCACCGCCAACAAAATCAGAATTTCTCGGCCCTGTAAATGTGCTTACCCATGATGCCTGGTTTTCATTATTCCAAAAACTATAGCTGGTTTTTCCTATATATTGAATTTCAAATAATGATTCGTTGGTGTTCTTCATTTGAGCATTGAAATTGTCACCATAATTTGTATTTAATGTGTAGCCAAGAGAAGTTACTTGCTTGCACAGGTCAACTGTTTTTTGGTAATCGCCCAGCGTGAGATAAACTTTTGCAAGCATACCTGCAGCCGAGCCTTTAGAGACACGCCCTACATCACTTCCTTTATAAGTATCTTTCGTTGGCAAAAGATTTATTGCATCTGTAAGGTCCTGAACAATCAAATCATATACCTGGCTTTTGGGAGTTCGTGCCGGCCGCAAATCACCTTCAGGAGTTTGAGGAACTGTTATCAATGGTACATCGCCAAATAGCCGAACTAAAATAAAATAATAAGTAGCCCTTAAAAATTTTGCTTCTCCAAGTACCCTGTTTTTAAGTGACTCATCAATCGCCATTCCGGGTACGTTTTGCAAAACAAGATTGCAACGCAAAATGCCTGGCGCCGGCCCTCTCCATATATCTAATGCTGCTGCGTTATCGGTGGTAGTAACAAAATTTGAAATGTCCTGTGTTTCTATTCCATCAGTGCCACCGCCCGCACCCGTGATGCTATTACCCGCCCATATATCACTTGACCATATACGAAGATTAAATAATTTCGGCCATTGCATCGGTTGATAGGCGCCGTTTATACCTGCGATAGCATCATCTGTAGTCTTCCAAAAATTAGATGTGTTCACTGAATCAAGCGGGCTTTTATCCAGGTATTTTTTACAACTGAATAATGCACCTGCTATAATAAAAATGATAAAATATTTTTTATAATTCATAACAAAAATTTTATAATTAAAAAGTAACATTGATACCGGCGCTTATAGTTCTTGTAACGGGATATACATTAAAGTCTATTCCTGATGAAGGCACTTCCGGGTCAAAGCCGGTGTATTTAGTAAAGGTTGCGAGGTTCTGACAAGAGATATAAACCCGTGCAGAAGACATGCTTACCCTTTGTGAAATTTTTTTTGGAAGCGTATAGCCGAGGCTTACATTTTTTATTTTCAGGTAAGAACCATCTTCAATAAACCGGTTTGATACACGGGTATTCTTATTAGGGTCATTAAAAATGGCCCGGGGTATTGTGTTGCTTGTTCCTTCAACTTCCCACCTGTTAAGTACAGCCGTAGTTTGGTTTTGAGCAACTGCCATACCTTCCTGGTAAATACGATTGGCATTAAAAATTTTATTTCCTGATACGCCCTGTAAAAATATATCAAGGTCAAATCCTGCATAAGAAAAACTATTATTCATTGCGAAAATAAAAGACGGATTGGGGTCGCCGATATAACTACGGTCGTTATCATCAATGATGCCGTCATTATTTAAATCCCTGAATTTAATATCACCAGGCGATGTGCGGTTAAATGGATCGGCGCCGGGAATTTGCACCGCATAAGCGTCAACTTCCTTTTGATTTTGGAAAATACCATTGGTTACAAAGCCATAAAATTCATTAACGGGGAAGCCGGAATTTTGTATAGATAAATTTTGATTTAATCCAATGCTTCCTGTGTATAGCGGTACGCTATCATTAAGGCTTACCACTTTATTTTTATTATAAGAAATATTAAAGCTTGTGTTCCATTCTAACTTGCCCCTGATGTTTTCAGTTGTAATCGTTAACTCTATTCCTTTGTTTTGAACCTTACCTGCATTAACACTTGGAACAAAAATATCTGAATAGCCTGTTGATATCGGCACCGCCATAGGCACCAGCATATTGTTGGTATTTTTTATATAAGCATCGAAAGTTATGCCCGCTCTTCCTTCGAAAAGCGATGCATCAATCCCTAAATTTGTTTGCTCAACCTGCTCCCACCTCACATTGGGATTTGGTATGGCTAAAGGAACCACAGCAGTAACACTTTGTCCGTTAAAATTGTATTGAACAGTTTGTAATACTGATGCAAAAGAATAATTACCTATGTTCTGGTTGCCTGTAACGCCATAGCCTAAACGCAGTTTTAAATCATTTATCCACGAAATATTTTTCATGAAATTTTCTTCCGACATGCGCCATGCAACTGAGCCTGAAGGAAACCATCCCCACTTGTTGTTGCTGCCAAACCTGCTGCTCCCATCGCGGCGAAGCGTTGCAGTAACAAGGTATTTATTATTGTAAGCATAATTTGCCCGGCCAATAAAAGAAAGCAATGCCCATTCACTTGCGCTGCCACCTATCGTCGGTTGTGCGGTACCGTTATTTAATTGCTGCGTTGTGTTGCTTGCAAAATTTTGAATAGAACCATTCATATAATCATAACGGTTATTCTGAGCGCTGCTTCCCGCCAATAATGTGAGATGATGCTTTTCTTTTAAATAAGTATCGTAGGTTAAATAATTATCCCATAGCCAGGTGAGGCTCTTATTGTACTGTTGAAAAAGATAAGAGTTTGGTTGCGGTATAGGTTGCCAATTGTATTTAGGCGCCCAGCTACGGTTATCATAAAATAAAGCCTCCACACCACCGGTTGATTTAAATTTCAAATCTTTCAGGATGCTGAGTTCTGTATAAATATTTCCTAATATATTGTAACCCCTTGTTGTATTTTCATTAACCCTTGCTTTACCAATTGGATTAATAATATCACCATACCATGAAGACTGGCCAACAGGGCCGCTATAAGATCCATCATCATTGTATATTTTCTGAACCGGAAGTGCAGCCATAGTATTACGAATATCATAGCTGCCACTTTTTTTAACATCAGTATTTAATGTAAGGTTGTTACCAAATTTCAGCCAGTCAAATAATTTTGTTTCTGTATTAAACTGGATTGTATAACGCTTATAACCTGTATTAATAACAATACCATCCTGGTTTAATATGGAACCTGAAACATAATAGTTGCTTTTGGGAGAACCACCTGAATACGATAGTGAATAATCTTGTATCGGAGCTTTGCGAAACAAAGCGTCCAGCCAATCGGTGCCTTTGCCAAGACTAACGGGATCAGCATAAGCAGGGTTTTGTGATTGGCCGTTATTGGCCATCATTTCATTATGCAGGCTGGCAAACTCTGATGCATTAAGCATGTGCACAATATTGCCGGCTTTTTGCACTCCGGCAAACATTTGAAATTCAAGATTATTTTTTGCCGATGTACCTTTTTTTGTTGTAATTATTATAACGCCATTTGCGCCTCTTGATCCATATATTGCAGCAGCAGAAGCATCTTTTAAAATTTCAATATTTGCAATATCATTCTGGTTCAATGTATTTAAAGGAACATTAGTGGGCACGCCATCAATCACCAGCAAAGGATCACTGTTATTGATTGTTCCCACACCTCTTATTCTAAAAGTGACATTGCTACCGGGAATACCTGAGGTTAATACCTGAACCCCTGCAGCCCTTCCCTGTAAAGCTTCTCCGATGCTTGGCACGGGCAGCGATTTTAGTTCCTTAGTATCTACAGAAGATACCGAACCGGTTAAATCTTTTTTCTTTTGCGTGCCATAACCAACCACCACCACATCTTCCAATGCGCTGATAACTGTTTTTAAAACTACGTTTGCCGCAGAAGAACCCGTTACAAATAATTCATAGTTTTCATAACCTGTACTGCTGAAAATAAGAACAACTTTTCCTTCCGGGACATTAATAGAATAATATCCCTTTTCATCTGTCGTAACAGAATTATTGGTTCCTTTTTCATTTACGGTTACTCCCGGTAAAGGTTCCCCTTTATCATTAGAAACAATACCTGATAAAGTTTTTTGCTCCTTATCATTTTTTTCATCCGCTTTATTATATGCAACCGGAGAAGTATTGAGAGGATACAAAATTATTTTTTCATCAAGAACCTGGTATCCCACGTTGTAAGGTTTCAGCACTTCATTAAGAAAGTCTATAATTTTTTTATCATGTGCCGAATAGGTTATCATGCGCTCTGCGTTTATAGCATTGGTGCTGAAGGTGAACTTAACATTTGTTTTTTTCTGAATGGAAAAAATCACTTTTTGCAGGGAAACATTCTGAACAGAAATGCTAAATGATTTTTGTAAGACCTTTTGGCTTTTTGCTTCTTTTGCATAAAGATTACAGGTGAAAATAATAGTCAGTGCTATTTGTGCAAATGTAACTCTCATAGCAAACAAAGTTGAAGCAACCAGGTGTCGCTTTAATTTCATAATTTTAATTTTGTTTTGGTTCAAAAAATAGTTTCGGGCTAAAACATAAAGCTTTGCAGAGCTGGTTGTGTTCCACCATAACCGGCTCTTTTTTAAGTTCTTAATTGGGATAATTTTCTTTCATTTATTTTTTTTAATTATCAATTTTATTCACAACCCTTTCCTTTTATAAGAATTTTTGTACCATTTATTTCATAAGAAGAATTGGTGGTGAGGCATATTATTTTAAGCTTGCTATAAAGGTCCTGCTCTGAAACATCTCCTGTAAAAACACAGTTATTTAGGTTGGCATTCTCTGTAATAATTTCAATATCATAACGGTCTTCAATCTGCTTAAATACATTTAATAATTTTTCCTGTTCATAAATAAATGTTGCTTTATGATTACGCTTCAAGCCGTTGGAAAGTTCTTCGTCTGCAACGGGCTCTGGTTTTTCAACAAGAGTGGTTTCAAATAATCTTGCAGCAGTTTTATAAATTGCTTTTTGATTGGGTGTAACAATTACTGCATTATTTAATACCTCGCCTTTCACCAACTTCACATTTTCCAATACCTGTACGCGGCCTGTCTTTACAACCACTTCTACATTCCCTGTTTTTGGATTGGTATTAATGGTAAAGCTTGTTCCCAATACTTTAGTGATGATATTATTATAGTAAACCAAAAAAGGCTTTTTAGGATTTTTAGTAATTTGAAAGAATGCTTCACCTTCTAAATAAACTTCTCTTTTACTATCAGCAAATTCTTTAGGATAATAAAATTTGCCTTTGGGCTGTAACACTATTTTGCTCCCATCAGATAAAGTAAATACTTCTTCTTTTTGTGTAGAATTATATTCTGAAATAATATTGCCAGGAATAACGGAAGCAAAAGATTTTTGATCAACATTTTTGGAAGAATAAAAGTAAACAGAAAGAGCAATGATAATAATTGAAGCCGCAACAGATGCCCATTTCCAAATTCTGAAAGGGCGTTTTGTAATAGGTAATATTTGAGCAGTATTTTTTTCTGCTTTAAAAATATTGCGGATAATTTCCTGCGCAACATGTGGTGGTAAGTCAGCGCCTTTATCAAATAAACCTTCTTTCAACTCATTCTCAATAATATTGTGCAATGCCGCATCAAATTGAGATGAAGCTAACAATTCAAATAATTCATCCTGCTCATCATGGGAAATATTTCCAGATGTATATTGTTGAATAAGATAGTTGAAGCGATCATTTTTTTTCATGAACAGTCAATTGGGTTTTAAGGCCGGTTATAAATAATACAACCGAATTGCAAGCATGGAGTACAAGCCTTATAAAAAAAATGAAAGATTCAATAAAATAAATGCAAAGAATAAATCTTCAATACCTGAGAAATGGTTTTTAATGTGAAGCAATGCTCTTGACATGTGCTTCTTTACTGTAAGTGGCGAGATGCCCATTTTTTCACCAATCTGAATATAGGTAAGATGCTCGTTTCTTGCTAAACAAAATACTTTTTGCTGTTGTTGAGGAAGTGTTATAATCGCTTTATGTAAAAGCTCGTTATACTGTGCCTCTTCAATTTTGCTGGAAGAATTATTTACAAATTGTTGAGTAAGAAGTTTCAGGTTGCTGAGAGCTTTCCATTCACAAGCTATTTTCTTCAACCGGTTAATAAGATTATTCTTTGCCACTGTATAGAGCCATGCTTCAAGGGGTTGATCAATTTTAATATTTTTTCTTTCTATCCATAGTTTTAAAAAAACATCCTGAACAACTTCCTGCGCCAGCAAAGGAGATTTAAGGTAACGAATAGCCGTCTGGTAAATTCTGTTGCGATACCTGTCGTACATTAACTGAAAGGCATATTCACTGTCTTCTGCAAGCAGTGTAATCAAATGCGTCTCCTCATATATTTGCTGATCGTGGTGCAAAAGAAATTTTAAAGTAAACAAATCTAAAGAAATTTCTATGTCTAAATAATCAATTCGAATTACTGAGCCTTTATTACATATTTCCAAAATGAAATATAGATTTGGAAATTTATATTAAGGTAAGTTATTTACTTTACCTAGCATGAAAAGCCCAGTGAATTTGAACTAAGAATTCTAAATTTTAAGCGGGAAAAGTTGTATTTAAAATTGCTAAATACTGAATGGCCAGCCACACCATAATTATTCACGCAACGAATAAATAAGAAAGGAGT
>JBDTYU010000154.1:0-4953 GCA_040005535.1 Ginsengibacter sp.
TCTGTGTTTTGATTTCATTTTTATTCTTCACTTTCATTGCCAGCTCACAAAATATAGTAAAAGGCAAAATCACTGATTCGAAAGATGGTTCCGGCTTAGCGGGTGTTACAGTTTCCGTTAAGGGCTCTAAAATTGGTACACAAACCGCCCCGGACGGAAGTTTTACGATAACTGCTCCCGCAAATTCAAACACCCTTATTTTTACTGCTGTGGGGTTTGTCCGCCAGGAGGTTCCAATAAGTGGCCAATCTTCCATCAACATTTCACTTCAGGCAACTGCATCAACCTTAAGTGATGTAGTAGTTATTGGTTATGGAACGGCAAGAAAAAAAGATTTAACGGGTTCAATTGGCCAGGTTACTTCAAAGGACTTTCAGAAAGGAAATATTGTTTCGCCTGATCAACTTATAGCAGGTAAGCTTCCGGGAGTACAGGTTACTTCCAACGGCGGAGCACCGGGTGCAGGCAGCACTATCAGGATAAGAGGCGGTGCTTCATTAAATGCGAGTAATGATCCCTTGATTGTTATTGATGGAGTGCCAGTAGATAATGGTGGTATTTCGGGTGCGGCTAATCCTTTAAGCCTTATTAATCCTAATGATATTGAATCATTCAGTGTATTAAAGGATGCATCTGCTGCTGCAATTTATGGCTCAAGAGCATCTAATGGTGTAATTATTATTACAACAAAAAAAGGAAGAGCAGGCAAGCCTGTTGTAAATTTCAATACAACACTTTCAATAGCAAAGATTGCTAATAAAGTGGCTGTACTTAGCCCACAACAATTTCGTGCATTTGTTCAAAGTCATGGATCATCTGATAATCAAAAATTGTTAGGTCAGTATAATACAGATTGGCAAGACCAGATTTATCAAACTGCTGTAAGCTCAGATAATAATATAAGTGTAAGTGGTGGCTATAAAAATATGCCTTACCGTCTTTCTTTAGGATATTTAAACCAGGAAGGTATTTTAAGAACAGGAAAAATATCTCGTTATTCTTTAGGCGCAAATGTAAGTCCTCGTTTTTTTGATGATCATTTAAAAATTGATATAAATGTAAAAGCATCAATAAGTGAAAACCGGTTTGCTAATGAAGGGGCTATTGGTGCAGCAGTCAATTATGATCCTACAAAGCCCATATATTCTGGCAGTAAAAGATTTGGAGGTTATTATGAAATCTTAGATTCAACAAGTAAAAGTGGATTAAAATCATTATCTCCCCGAAACCCTCTTGGGTTATTGCTTCAAAGAAAAGATGTGAGTGAAGTAAGAAGAAGTATCGGCAATGCATTGCTAGATTATAAAGTTCATTTTTTACCTGATCTTCATGTAAATCTGAATTTAGGATATGATGTATCAACAGGACTTGGTACAATATATGTTCCCGATAGTGCTGCTTCTGCTTATCATCGTACAACAGATTCAAAACATGGTGGTGTTAATAATAAATATCTTCAGAAAAAAGCAAATACACTGCTTGAATTTTATTTAAATTATGCAAAGGATTTGAAATCTCTAAACAGCAGGATTGATGCTGTTGCCGGTTATGCTTACCAGGATTTTTTAACTACTAACTATAACTATCCTGATTTTACTGCAGATAACAATGCTGTAAGTACACCGACTTATCCGTTTGACAAACCGGAACATACTTTAATATCTTACTATGGACGTTTAAATTATTCTTTCAGAGGAAAATATTTTCTAACAGGTACCGTACGTACAGATGGTTCTTCAAGGTTTAATCCAAATAATAGATGGAGCGTATTTCCTTCGGGATCTTTTGCATGGAAAATAAAAGATGAAGGATTTTTAGCAAACTCGAAAGTTTTTTCTGACCTTAAATTGAGATTAGGGTATGGCATTACCGGCCAGCAGGAAGGTATAGGCAATTATGATTACATTTCTTATTATGCATTAAGTAATGCACAGGCAGAGTACCAGCTTGGTAATAATTTCTACCAATCTTACCGGCCAGCCGGCTATTATTTTAACAGGAAATGGGAGCAAACCACCACTTATAATGCCGGCTTAGATTTTGGATTTATTGATAACAGGATTACAGGCTATGTAGATTACTATTATAAAGAAACTAAAGATCTTTTAAATGAAATTGTACAGCCCGCAGGAACTAATTTTAGTAATAAGATTGTGGCAAACGTGGGAAGTATGAAAAATTCGGGTGTTGAGGTTTCATTGAATTTGATACCAGTAAAAAATAATAATATTACCTGGAATGTAAATCTTAATGGAACGTATAATACAAATAAGGTTACCAAATTAACCATATCATCTGACCCTAATTACCCGGGAAATAAATATGGTGGAATTTCCGGTGGTGTTGGAAACACTGTTCTAATAAATGCCGTAAATCAAAGCAGGGGTTCATTTTATGTATATAAGCAGGTATATGGTGATAACGGTAAGCCTATTGAAAATGTATTTGCAGATCTCAACAGGGATGGGATAATAAATGAAAAGGATTTGTATGTTTATAAAAGTGCTGATCCCAATTATTTGTTTGGAGCAAGCAGCAATGTAAGTTACAGGAACTGGAGTGCTGGTTTTGTATTAAGGGCCAATTTGGGAAATTATATTTATAATAATACTTTCTCAAGTACAGGTACAATCAGGAATATTATAAATCCTTTAAATTACCTGAGCAATGGTTCAACAAATTTATTGGAAACTAACTTCACGGGAAGCGGAGATAAATTTTTTCTATCAGATTATTACATAGAAAATGCTTCATTCCTGAGGATGGACAATATTAATATTGGTTACACCTTTGATAAGCTGTTAAGGAATTTAGGAACACTTACAGTTACAGGTAATGTTCAAAATGTGTTTATAGTTACAAATTATAAAGGATTAGATCCTGAAATAAGCTTCGGTATTGATAATAATTTTTATCCAAGGCCACGTACCTATAGCATTGGCCTTAGTTTAGGATTTAGATAGTAATAATTAATGCTTAAAAAAAGTATATGATAAAAAATATTTATAAAATAATTGCACCGGCAATTTTAGTAATCACTATTCAAACATCGTGCAATAAAAAGCTTGACCGGCTTCCTACGAATGATGTAACATCCGGACAGGTGTACAGTACTGCTGCAGGATATAAACAGGCTTTTGTAAAACTATATGCAGCCTTTGGATTAACAGGCAACCAGGGGCCCGCAGGTAATAAGGATATTCAGGGTATAGATGAAGGGTTTTCTGATTTTCTACGCTTATATTTTAAAGCACAGGAGTTAAGTACCGATGAAGCAGTAATTGCATGGGGAGATGCCGGCATACAGGATTTTCATAACATGAACTGGTCATCATCTAATCCTTTTTTGCAAGGGCTATATTATCGTTGTTACTACCAGATAACTTTATGCAATGAGTTTATCAGGCAATCTGGTGATGATAAAGTAAGCGGAAGGGGCATAACAGGAGCAGATGCAAGTGATATAAAAAAATACAGAACAGAAGCCCGCTTTTTAAGAGCATATCAATATAGCATAATTATGGATTTATTTGGTACAGGTCCTTTCGTTACTGAAAATGATGTACTTGGTTCTACTTTACCCAAGCAGGCAACCCGTGCCGAACTCTTTACTTACATTGAAACAGAATTAAAAGCTATGGATGCTGACCTGGCAGATGCGAGAACAAATGAATATGGCAGAGCTGATAAAGCAGCAGCATGGGCATTGCTTGCACGTATTTATCTAAATGCAGAAATATATACAGGTTCTGCACATTACCCTGATGCCCTAACTTACTCTAAAAAAGTTATTGATGCCGGTTATTCTTTAGTAGATGATTACCGCTGGCTGATGCTTGCCGATAATAATTTAAATACAAATGAATTCATACTAACTATAAATTATGATGGAACAAGAAGCCAGAGCTTTGGAGGAACAACTTTCTTAACGCATGCGCCAAACGGAGGCTCTATGAGTGGCTCTATAACGGGTGTTGCTGGTGGATGGGGGGGATTGAGAACTACAAAAAGTTTTGCGGATCTTTTTCCTGATTTGAACGGGGCAACTGATAAGCGTGCAGAATTTTACATATCAGGGCAAAACGAGGATATCGCTGATCAAACAAAATTTACAGATGGTCTTGCAATTACAAAATATAGAAATTTAAACCGTGACGGCTCTCAGGGGAGCAGCCTTAATTATGCTGATGTTGACTTCCCTATTTTCAGGCTTGCAGAAATGTACCTTATTTATGATGAAGCCTTTTTGCGTGGAGGTGGTGGTGATAATACAACAGCTTTATCGTACTTTAATAAAATTCGTACAAGAGCTTATTTAGGAAGCACTGCAGGGAATGTTTCATCAATTACTACAGATATGATACTTGATGAAAGAGCAAGAGAATTATATTGGGAAGGCTTTCGCAGAACTGACCTGATACGCTACGGAAAATTTACTGAAGACACTTATTTATGGCCATGGAAAGGTGGTGTAAAAGGAGGACGTTCTGTAGAAGACTTTAGAAAAATTTATGCTATCCCTTCGAGCGATGTATCAGCTAATACTAACTTAAAACAAAATCCAGGTTATTAATTTAAAATATTGTTTATCATGAAAAAAATATCTAAGATCTTTATTTTATCTGCCTTAATTCTTTGCGGAATTTGGTCTTGTAAAAAAGAAGAAAATCGTGTAATATTTAAAGGTGGTACGGCACCAGATTTGACTGCTTCAGTTTTAGGAAGCATTCCTTTATCTTATGTAAATAGAGATAATGTCGCAGTTCAGCTATCATGGACCAATCCTAATTATCAATTCAATACAGGTGTGAGTTCGCTGAATGTAAATTATAATATAGAGATTGATACAATGGGCGCTAATTTCGCAAATCCTAACAAACAAGTTGTTTCTCTGGGTACAGATTTATCCAAAAGTTTTACTCAAAGCCAGTTTAATGATTATTTATTAAATCA
>JBDTYU010000155.1:0-4076 GCA_040005535.1 Ginsengibacter sp.
AATGCTCACGGGGAAAGAAAATAATTTTTGTTGGCATTATTGTAAGGTAACCTGTAGTTAAGCTGTTTTCGAATATGTGTTAAGTTAATATATACCGATGCAGCTTAGATGTTTAAGTATTATTACGATGTACACCGTAATTTCAGTACATACTTAACTAAGTAAAACCGCTCTTGCACATGCATCCACGTTACGTATCTTTGTGAAGTTGATTGATGTTAAACAAACATTATCAAAGTATCCAAATCCATTGAAAAGAGCCGTTACCAATCCATGAAAAATCAAAAGTAAATTTGATATCAATCATTTTTTCTTTAGAATTCAATACCTGAAAAACTAATTATTAAAGTAAAACCGCCTGTAAAATGGCAATCCGATTATCGATTTAAAATCAATTACCCCCGGTATTAAATTATTAAAGCCTGCATTAATCTGCAGGTTTTTTATTTAGAGTAGCAGGCTACGGGCAGGCCCAGTAATCAAAATCTTGCAGTATTATTTTTGGCCCTGAATTATTTGCAGAGTTTTCAAATCTTTTGTTCCATTAAAATATTTTTCAAGAACAGTTTCAAAAACTGAATTTGTATCCCCGACCGAACTGAATAAAGTCATACTGGATTTTAGCTTTAGATCATCAGGACTTCCAAAAATCTGGTTTGCTGACTTCCCTTCAATTTCAAGTAATGCCTGTGATATTTCAATTAGCCTGGAAGCTAAAACAGGATGTTGCAAATAAAGACTTGCTTCTTCTATGTTTTTTATTGCATAAAACTTAGCTGTTTCGCTAAACCCCAAGCCTGCTATTTGGGGGAAAATAAACCACATCCAATGGCTTTGCTTTCTGCCATTTTTTATTTCGTTTAATGCATTCTGAAATTTGCTTTCCTGTGCGTCTGTAAATCTTTTTAAATTGTATTGAGCTTTCATATATTTAATGCGCTTGCCTGAACTATAATCAGGGAGTGAATCTGGATAGTTAAGCATACAGCTCCGGCTTATATCTTTTTGCCAGTAAGCCGGTAGCCAGCGCAGGATCTATGTCAGCCACCAAAACTCCTTCTCTTCCGTAAACTTCATGTGCAAGGCACTTTCCATCCGGAGCTATTAAGGCAGTTCCCGATTCAGCATAACGGGTAGCATAATTAACACTTGCAAAATATATGGTGTTTTCCAATGCTCTCATCATCATAGCCTTTTCATAATAAGGGTTATCTGTGTTTCCCCATTCAACGAGCCGCACTCCATTAGAATCGCTTCCTGTAAACTGCGGATGAAAAACAATTTTTGCACCCCGCTGAGCCGACCATCTTACAGTTTCAGGATACCGAAACCCTTCATGGCATATTACAATCCCAAACTTTATTCCGTTTACTTCAAAAATCTTTCGTTCTTTCCCAGGTATCCATATATTATCTTCAGTAGGATCCAATTGGTTTTTTGTCTGGTATCCCATCACCTCTCCTGTGCTTGATATTACGAATGCTACATTTAAAATTCCATTAGCATCATCCCAATCCATAGGCAAAATAACTGCTATGAAATATTGACGTGCCAGTCTGCATACTTCATCCAATGCTGATTGCAAATTTTTCTGTGAATGTTCTTCAACCTTGTATTCTTCGCAATGATACCCGGGAATATAAGACTCAGGAAAACATATTATTTCGGCTTGTTCTTTTACCGCATCTTTTATTAATTTTTCCACCTGCAATAATCCGTCGGCTATCGATTTTGGAAACGGCGGCGATGCTAATGCTATTTTCATGATACATTTATAAATGGTAAATGAAGATACATAAGAATTACTTTTTATCATTTTGATTACCGTAAAAAAATGTGCTATTCATTGTTCGCAATTTTTTCAGCAGTCGTATGAAAGATGATTAGTCTTTGAGTTAATTATCCTTAATAAGGATTAATTTTATTTCACTATCACTTTATAAACCCCAAATTTTTTTATGAAAATAGCCACCTATAATGTTAACGGGGTTAATGGTCGCCTGCCTGTATTATTACGCTGGCTTAATGAAACATCGCCGGATGTTGTTTGCCTTCAGGAATTAAAGGCGCCCCAGGAAAAATTTCCGGAACAAGCTTTACAAGACGCAGGTTATAATGCAATATGGAATGGACAAAAGAGTTGGAATGGTGTCGCCATCCTGGCTCGTAATGGAAAACCTGAAGAAGTGAGACGAGCACTTCCAGGTGATCCCGATGATATTCACAGCCGCTACATAGAAGCAATCATTAACGGCATACAAGTCGGTTGCCTCTACCTTCCAAATGGTAACCCTGCTCCAGGCCCGAAATTAGATTATAAGTTGGGTTGGTTTGAAAGGCTGACTGCTCATGCAGCCGAACTTTTTGCATCTGATGTTCCTGTGGTTTTGACGGGAGATTATAACGTAATGCCAACTGAACTGGACGTTTACAAGCCGGAGCGTTGGGTGAACGACGCCCTGTTCCTGCCCGAAGTTCGCAAAGCTTTTAAAACTCTTGTAGCGCAGGGATGGACTGATGCGATACGAAAACTTTATCCCGATGAAATCATTTATACATTTTGGGATTACTTCCGTAATGCTTACGGGCGCAATGCAGGTTTACGTATTGATCATTTCCTTCTGAGTCCTCACCTCGACAAACGGCTTATTGCTGCAGGCGTTGACCATAATGTACGTGGATGGGAAAAATCGAGCGATCATGCCCCGGTTTGGATAGAATTATCCGATAATAAAACGGAGAAGAAAATTAAGTAAATAGATATGTATTTTGCTTTGCGTATTATAATTATTATATTTAATATTGATTGCTTCCCTCCGTAAATACTTTTCTTTTGATTTTTATTTATTAATATTAAACATTTAAAAAATGAAGCAATTTAAATTTTTAGCTCCAATCACTTTTGCTGTATCTACACTTTTTTTATTTTCCTGTAATTCAGGAAATGAAAAGAAAGTTGACGAAACTCCTGCTGATACTGCTGCTGCTGTTAAACCTATGGAAGCTACACCTGCACCTGGCCCAACCAAAGTAATGATCATTAAGCACAAGGTTGCTAATTTTGCAAAATGGAAACCGGAGTATGATTCACATGATTCCATGCGCCAGGCTTATGGCTTAACCAACTATGTAATGGGACGGGGAATGGACGATCCAAATATGGTAGTGATTTTTTTAAAGATGAGTGATGTAAACAAAGCAAAGGAATTAACAAGTTCTCAAGGCATGAAAGACAGGATGAAAAAAGCCGGTGTAATGGGAATGCCTTCTTTTACTTATTTAGATGTAGTAACGGATGATACAACAAAAATTGACCAAACTGCCCGCCTGATGATGACACATAAAGTAAAAGACTGGGATGCCTGGAAAAAGGAATTTGATGATCACAAACAAACAAGAATGGATGCAGGCCTTATAGACAGAGGACTTGGCTATAGTGATGGAGATAATCATATGGTATCAATTGTATTTGCTGTCACTGATATGAAAAAAGTAATGGCATTTTTAAAGTCGTCTGACCTAAAAGAAAAGATGACTAAGGCCGGTGTAGATGGTCCTCCCACTTCTTTCTTTTATAACATCGTACAAAAATATTAGTCATTAGTTTTTGCAAAATATTTAAGGTGATAGTTTTACAAACTGTCACCTTTTTTGTAATTATTAATTTCCTCTTTCGCTGGCGATGCTCATTTGTGCTGCTTTTGAGTTACAGTAGAAAAGTTTAATAACGATCATGAGCATCTGTAATTTATTCTTAGCTGATCTTTCAGTGCTATTTTATGACAAAATAAAAAAGGTGACGATGTGCGCCACCTTTTAAAGAATCATCTTACACTTTTACCATTGCTTAACCACATGATAAAAGAAAATATCCGGTGCACCAATAACGCTTGGTTCGGTCATTTTATCTTTCAGGTCCTTTGAGTTCATAAAGTCTTGCGCTTTTTTCATATCACTAACAACAACCACAACCACTACAGATACCATATGAGGATCGCCAACTGCATGACTAATCGACCCATCTGTAAGGCCGACATCCATTCTTGCCTGTTTATGACTGTCGAATCTATACAGGA
>JBDTYU010000156.1:0-11964 GCA_040005535.1 Ginsengibacter sp.
TAATTCATCCGAATGGAAATTTTTATAAGAAAAAATTCCTAAGTAAAGAAAGCAAAATTTGCTAAGTAAAATACTTAATATAAACCTCTCATAAACAGTTATAGAGCCCCCTCCTGTTTCTACAGGAAGAGCATTCTATAATAAAATCATCTTGATGATTACTTATACAACGTAATGAAAAAACTTTTTTTTGCAGGCTTATTGGGATTATTAATTTTTGAAATACTGAATGTTTATTTTATTATGCCTATGCCTGGTAGTCAAAAAATTAACAGCATTGATATCGCTTATTTTTTATACACGTGGCGTTGGGTATTTAGAATTTTATTTTCAATCATGATTGTGTATGGATTTTTAAGATCACAATGGAAGTATAAATGGTTGCCATTAATTTTTATTTGTTTTACGATGGTGGCTATTTATTTTTTAAATTTTGTAATGGCTGCTGACCACATGTTTTATCAGCCAAAAAAATTATTGATGGTTACTGCAACAGCTAATAAAGTAGATACCCAACGATTAGTAATTGGTGTTGTGCGTAATGGAATTGCTAAAGCATACCCTATTCAATATTTAGGATTTCATCACCAGGTTATTGATTCCTTAGATGGAGAACCTATCATTGTTACCTATTGTACCGTTTGCAGAACAGGAAGAGTTTTTGAACCGATGGTAAAAGGGAAATATGCAAAATTCAGATTAGTGGGCATGGATCATTTCAATGCAATGTTTGAAGATGCTTCTACTAAAAGTTGGTGGAGACAAGCCACCGGCGAGGCCTTCGTTGGAAAACTAAAAGGTGAAAAATTGCCTGAAGTATTCAGCACACAAACTTCTTTACATGAATGGCTGCGGCTGAATCCTAATTCTCTTGTTATGCAGGCAGACCCTTCTTTTACATCATCTTACGATACCACATTTAAATATGAAAGCGGTAAAAGTAAAAGTAAGCTCACCGGTACTGATAGCCTTTCATGGAAAGATAAATCGTGGGTGTTGGGTGTGAAGGCCGGGGATAAAACTAAAGCGTACGATTGGAATAAATTAAAAGCTCAGAGAATAATCCGGGATAAAATTGATAACACTAATGTATTGCTGATACTGGCATCAGATAACAAAAGTTTTTTTGCTTTTGAAGATCCGGCAAACAATACAGCAGCTACAATACAGAATGATACCCTGGTTCTCAATAACGATAAATACAGGTTAGATGGTACTGGTATCAATACCTCAATTACTTTAAAGCGATTACCTGTTTACCAGGAGTTCTGGCATAGCTGGCGTACTTTCCACCCTGATACACAAATATTTTAAATGGCCTTATAAGCTTACAAAAAATATAAATAATTGTAATAAAAAACTATTTTTTTAAAACTGCAGAGTAAAAGCGGTGCCTTCACCTTGTCTCGATTGTACTTGTATGTTTCCTTTATGCAGCATCATAATTTGTTTGCATAAACTCAGGCCAATACCACTGCCGTTTTTCTTGGTACTAAAAAATGGTATGAATATTTTATCCATAATTTCCTCTGTCATTCCAAAACCATTGTCAGATACTTTGATTAAAATTTTTCGGTTATTTAGATTGGATGCAGATAAAATAATTCTTGGATCGGGATTATCTTTTACAGCTTCCATTGCGTTTACCACGAGATTGATAAGCACTTGCTCCACCAGGCTTGTATCAGCCCGCAGTTCAAGGCCGGTATCCTTTAATACGATTTCTAATGCGATATTTTTTTGGGCCAATGTAGGTTCCATTAGCTGGTGCAAGCCTTCAAAAAGATCTCTTACATAAATTGTTTTTAAACTGGGTGTGGTAATCTTATTAAGATTACGATACGTCTCTGCAAATTTTAATAATCCTTCACTTCGTCTTTTAATGGTTTCTATTCCCAATTCAAGATCATGCACGGCGGCAGATTTGTTAGTTATATGCGACACTGACTTCTCCAGCCTGTTTTTTAAAGTATCTGCAAGCGATGAAATCGGTGCCACAGAATTCATGATTTCATGTGTCATTACACTCAGTAATTTCTGCCATGCTTTTGATTCTGTTTCATCCAGCGCTTCATTGATATTCTGAAAAGCAATAAGCTTGAATTTTTTTCCTTCTGTTTGAAAAGCAGTTGCTGATAGCAATACTTTGAACGATCCTTTTTCAAGATGGGCTTTGGTAATTTTTCCATCACCCGGCTTAAGCGCCACAATATCGTTATACAATTCATTATCTCTTTTTGCGAGGGCATGAATGGTTTTTAAATAAGGCACCTGCAGCATTTTTTTCAGAGACTCATTCATCCACAATATTTCACCACTGTCACCTTCATACGATAAAATTCCGGTGTCAACAAGTTCAAGTATTTTTTGCAGGTATTGATATTGTGTTTCTTTTTCTTTACTGATAATTTTGAAAGTGGAATTTATTTGATTAAAGCCTTCCCGAAGCGTTTGTAATTCAGCGGGAGCATGCTTTACATCGAAATATCGGGAAAAATCGCGGTAATGAACAGACTCAACAAACTGTTGCAGCTCGTCCTGCGCCTTACGTTGAAAGCGATATAATTCCACGAGTTGATAGGCAATAACAGGGAGAACTAAAAGAAGGTAAACATACCATTCGTGCACCACTAAAAATGAAAGTGCAGTAAGTGTAGTAAATAATAAAAAAACTCTTATGAAAATTCTCCATCCTGTTTTTTTACTAAAGGAATTTGGCATCATTATATTTGGAATTCAAAATTTAAAATCTTCTCATATTTATTTGAAAGAGTTTTTCGGAAGGCTTTTAAAATCAAAAAAAACGTCATTTTAATTTTCAATTTTCAATTTTAATTAGTTATATATCATACTTACTTAATCTCCTGTATAAAGCTGTCCTGGTGAGCCCGAGTTCTTTTGCTGCCCTGCTTATATTGCCATTGTATTTTTCTATTACCCGGAGTATAGTATTTTTTTCCAGGGTACTTAAGTTGAGCTCCATGGGTTCAGCATCTGCAGGTACTGAGGATTCAAGTGGCGAAAAAATTAAATCGGCTGCCGTTAGTATTTCACCATCCGACATGATAACGGCTCTTTCCATGGTGTATTGCAATTCACGCACATTGCCGGGAAAAAGATATTGTTTCATTTTTTCCAATGCCTTTGCATCAAATACAGGCTCAGGCTTTAAATATTTATTTGCATAAATGCCGGCAAAATGCCTGGCAAGTAAAATAATATCATCTTCTCTTTTACGCAATGGCGGTATCACAATTTCTACCGTGTTGATCCTGTAAACAAGATCTTTTCTAAAACGATTTTCATTGGCAAGCTCAGCAATAGGAAGGTTGGTTGCACATACCAGGCGAATGTCAATATCAATCATATCATTGCTTCCAAGCCGTATCACCTGACGGTTTTGTAATACGCTCAATAATTTTACCTGTTGTTGTAAGGTGATATTTCCTATTTCGTCAAGAAATAAAGTTCCGCCGCTTGCTGCTTCAAATCTTCCCGCTCTTTCATCGCCTGCTCCTGTAAAGGCGCCTTTTTTATGCCCGAATAATTCACTCTCAAAAAGTGATTCCGTCAAGGCACCGAGATCCACTTTTATAAAAGGTTTATCAGCACGAAGTGAATGCTGATGAATGGCTTTTGCTATCAGTTCTTTCCCTGTACCATTTTCACCTAGTATGAGAATGTTTGCATCGGTAGGGGCAATTTTTTCTATTTTGAAAAAAATATTTTTCATTACTTCCGATTCACCAATCATTTCTTTGCCAATAACCGGGGTGGCAGAAAAAGTATTCCCCGATGCTTTTCCTTTCACCTTCAACGCTGCTTTTATGGTCTCAACAAGTTTTTCGTTGTGCCAGGGTTTTACAACAAAATCTGTTGCGCCTTCTTTTAATGATCGTACAGCAAGATCAATATCGCCATAAGCTGTAATCATAATTACAGAAGCATCTGACCCGAATTCCCTGATTTTTTTCAGCCAGAACAATCCTTCATTACCCGTATTAATAGAACTCGTAAAGTTCATATCAAGCAGTATCAGGTCAAATGATTGTTTGGATAAAAGCCATCGAAGGTTTTCAGGATTTTTTTCTGTTACTACTTCCTTAACTTCTGTTTTTAATAACAATCGTACAGCAGTTAAAACATCTGTATCGTCATCAATAATTAATACACAGGAGTTCTTTAAGTTCATAATAATGAATGATCAATTGGTAATAGCAAATAATGAAAATGAATAATGAAATTTCAAAACAATCACAATATAAAATAAGAAAAGAATAATACAGTTGTTATCTGCTAATCATGAGATAAATTTCAATTTCAATTGTCAACTATGCTTTAACTATACCATAAATACAAAAGCATGGCAGTTAATTTTTTATATAAAGTAGATGCCACAAAGTGTATCAAAATCGTACACTAACTGTATCACTAACGATCATCTTCGTAGATCAGTTTACTGTAACTTATTGACTATCATAAACGTTAAAACATGGCATTGTGTTGATAGCCATATATGCGTACAAAGCGTTAGAATTTTCTCATTGTGTGTAAAGGTTGCCGGGTAACACCGGTGACCTTTCTTAAAACTAAAACTTAATTATTAACCGTGGATAGAGTTATTGCTAAAAAGAAATGGTCTAAAAAAAGAATTCTCACTCTTGCAGGAATTCTTGCTGTTATTGTTTTAATTGGTGCCAGTTATTATTATACATCAGGCAACAGCAAGTTAAATGTAGATACTGAAAGAATCACGATCAGCGAAATAAAAAAAGGTGCATTCCAGGAGTTCATCCCGGTAAACGGTGTGGTGCTTCCTCTTACAACAATTTATCTGGATGCCGTTGAAGGCGGACGTGTTGAAGAAAAATATGTAGATGATGGAGCGATGATGAAAAAAGATCAGCCCATTCTAAGATTATCGAATACCGATTTACAACTGGGCCTTGTTACACAGCAAACCAATGTTTACAACCTGCTTACACAAATGCAGATTTCAAAAAATGCTGCTCAGCAAAATACAGTTAGTAAGCTCAATCAAATGACAGATGTTGAAAGCCAGTTTAAAGAAGCAGAAAGGCTTTATAAACTAGATAAACATTTGTATGAACAAAAAGTAATTGGCTCCCAGGAATATGAGAAAGCTGTAAATGATTACAACTATTTACTTCAAAAGAAAAAACTTACCGATAAAATTCTTCAACAGGATTCTACATCGAACCAGCAACAGGTTACACAGGCAAGGCAATCGTTTGAAGGATCACAAAATGCATTAAATGTAATGCGGCAAAAAGTTGGCGACCTCATAGTGCGTGCACCCATTGATGGTCAATTAACCTCTCTGGACGCAGAGAGAGGACAATCAAAAAATAAAGGAGAACGCCTGGGACAAATTGATGTGTTGAGTGGTTTTAAAGTAAGAGTAGATATTGATGAGCATTATATTTCACGCATCTTCATTGGCCTGAAAGGTGATTTTGATTTTGCTAATAAGATTTATAAGCTGGTTATCAAAAAAGTTTTTACCCAGGTAACTAATGGGCGTTTCCAGGTAGATATGGAATTTGTTGGTGACTTACCTCAGGGAATTCGCCGGGGACAAACTCTCCAGATACGCCTTGCCTTAAGCGATGAAACACAAGCTGTGCTATTACCCAAAGGTGGCTTCTATCAACAAACCGGGGGCAATTGGATTTTTAAAGTAAATGAAAATGGAAAGACTGCCTATAAAGTTGACATACAACTTGGTCGTCAAAATCCTGACTATTATGAAGTATTACAGGGGTTAAAACCAGGTGAAAAAGTGGTTACCTCCAGCTATGAAAATTATGGAACTATGCAGGAGTTGGTGTTGAAGAAAGAATGATTAAAACATAATTATAAGACCTCTTAAAAAAAACTTAGGGCTTTTGCTCAAAGCTGAAAGCTCAAGGCTCATTAAAAATCAACTGTTATGAAAAAAACATTTCTCTCACGCCTGTTTGCGATCACTTTTTTTTGTCTTGCCTCTTTGGTAATTAAAAGTGAAACATCATTTTGCAAATTACAATGCAGTGACGCAGCTAAAAAAGAAGCCGTTATGCACTCATTGATATTAAACAGCGTTTATGAAAGCCCGTTATATCATGATGACGGGTTCTTTATTAAAATTTGAAACAATAAAAACTAAAACAAAAAAACAAAACAATGATTAAAATTTCTGAGCTCGAAAAAATTTACCGCACGGAAGAGGTAGAAACCGTTGCATTAAACAAACTTTCATTTGAAATAAAACAAGGAGAATTTGTTGCCGTTATGGGCCCTTCGGGCTGCGGCAAATCAACCCTGTTAAATATTGTTGGATTACTCGATGATCCGGATGATGGAAGTTTTTTATTCAATGGAATTGAGGTAGCTGATTTCAACGAACGTAAAAGAGCCGACCTGCGTAAACGTAATATTGGCTTTGTTTTCCAAAGCTTTAATCTTATCGATGAGCTAACGGTTTTTGAAAACGTAGAGCTGCCATTAATATACCTTGGTGTAAAAAGTGATGAAAGAAAAAAGAGGGTAGAGGCTGTGCTTGATAAAATGCAGATCATGCATCGCCGCAATCATTATCCACAGCAATTAAGTGGTGGACAGCAGCAACGTGTTGCAGTTGCGAGAGCCGTTGTCAATAACCCAAAGTTAATTCTTGCAGATGAGCCTACCGGTAATCTTGATTCAGCCAATGGTAATGAGGTAATGCAATTACTTACAGAATTAAATGAACAGGGCACCACGATTATTATGGTAACACATAGTGAACATGATGCACGCTACAGCCATCGTATTATTCGCATGCTTGATGGGCAAACGGTAACGGAGAATATTTTGGTATAGAGCGGTCAGCTTTGAGCAATTAGCTGTGAGCTTAAGAAAAATAATGCCATGATAGCTGAAGACTCATGACTGATTGCCGCAGCTCATTCCTAAAAATAACAACCATGCTCAAAAATTATTTCAAAACAACATTTAGAAATCTTTGGAAAAACAAAGGATATAGTTTTTTAAATATTGGCGGCCTTGCAATAGGTATTGCCTGTGCTGCCTTAATATTTTTATGGGTTGAAAATGAGCTTACTTTCAATCATTATTTTAGTAACCGCGATAATTTATATAAAGTAAAAGACCGTCAAACGTATGATGGAGCTACTTTTGTTTTTGATGCCACACCTGGTCCATTCGCAAATGGTATAAAAGCAGAAATCCCTGGCATTAAAAATACTGCCCGATCTACATGGGGTTCTCAATCACTGTTTTCTTCAGGAGATAAAAATATTTATGAACAAGGTAATAATGTAGACCCGCAATTCTTAACCATGTTCAGGCTAAAATTCATTAAAGGAAATGCGGCCAATGCTTTTTCAGCTTTGTATTCAATCGTTATTTCCGAAACTATGGCCGGTAAGTTCTTTGGTACAACTAACGTTATCGGTAAAACGCTAAAAGTTGATAACACACAGGATTATGTAATTTCCGGTGTAATAGAAGACCTGCCTGAAAATGTTTCATTCAAATTTGCCTGGCTTGCGCCCTTCAAAATTTTTGAAGATCAAAATACATGGCTGCAGCAATGGGGATCAAATGGAGTATTGACGTATGTTGAACTGCAACCTAATGCTGATGTAAATGCTATTAATAAAAAGCTGGACGGTTACGTTCAACAAAAAGAAAAAGCCGTTTCTGCACACATGTCTGTTTACCCAATGAACCGGTGGCGCTTGTATGATAATTATGATACTAACGGAAAAGAAATTTCGGGCAGAATAAAATTTATTAACCTGTTTGGTTTAATAGCCTGGGTTATTTTAATAATTGCCTGCATCAACTTCATGAATCTTTCTACTGCACGCTCTGAGCAAAGAGCCAGAGAAGTTGGGGTAAGAAAAGTGATGGGAGCAGGAAGAACAAAATTGATTGCACAATTTATCGGGGAGTCTTTATGTATGTCTCTCGTGGCTGCATTGCTCTCGGTCCTAATCATTATAATTTCGTTGCCTGCTTTCAACAATCTTGTGGAGAAACAATTATCTCTGCACATTACTAACCCGCTTCATATTGCTGCATTATTTTTTATCGCCTTGATTTGTGGATTGATTGCCGGAAGCTATCCTGCTTTTTATCTTTCATCTTTCAAGCCGGTATTTGTATTAAAGGGAATAAAAATAAAGGCTAATGGCAGCGCAGGTTTTATAAGAAAAGGACTGGTCGTTTTGCAGTTTTCAATTTCAGTTATACTTATTATTTGTACCATTCTTATTTACCAGCAAATATTTCATGTAAAAGACCGTGACCTTGGATACAATAAACAGAAGCTCGTTTATGTAAACCTGCAAGGTAAAATGAAAGAGCATTTCAATGCAATCAAAAATGATTTGCAGCAGACGGGTGTAGTTGAAAATGCTGCTATAAGCAATAGCCAGGTATTACAGTTAGGAAGCAATACCGGCGATTATACATGGCAAGGGAAAGATCCTTCGAAACAGGTATTGATAACTATTGAAGGTGTAAGTCCGGAATATGTTTCCACAATGGGTGTTCATCTCAAAGAAGGCAGGAATTTCTATCCGGATGCAAAAAGTGACAGTGCTAACATAATAATCAATGAGGCATTGGCAAAAATCCTGGATAAAAAAAATGTGGTGGGAAGTATTATTTCAAGAGATGGAGGCCAACAATTAATAGTAGTGGGTGTCATTAAAGATTTTGTCTATAATAATATGTATGCTTCTTCCGCTCCTTTAATATTATTTTCTGATACATCTAATACTAATTATTTATCTATCCGCATAAAAACCGGCGCTCAGCTTCATAATGCTTTAGCGAAAATTGAAAAAGTAATAAAAAGTAATAATCCCGGTTATCCATTTGAATACAAGTTTGTTGACGATCAGTTTAATAAATTATTTAAAACGGAAGCACTGATTGGAAAGTTAGCCGGAGTGTTTTCAATACTTGCCATATTTATTTCCTGTCTTGGGTTGTTTGGATTGGCTGCATATACAGCCGAAAGAAGAACAAAAGAAATAGGCATTCGCAAAGTATTGGGTGCAACCGTAAAAGGGCTCGCAGCGTTACTCTCCAAAGATTTTATACAATTAGTGGCCATTTCTTGTCTCGTTGCTTTTCCTGTCGCATGGTGGATGATGAAAAGCTGGTTAGATAGTTATGCATACAGGATTATTATTAACTGGAAAGTTTTTGTTGTAGCCGGACTGCTTGCTTTATTGATTGCTTTAATTACTGTAAGCTTCCAGGCAATAAAAGCAGCGATTGCAAATCCTGTGAAGAGCTTGAGAACGGAGTGAATAAATGAAAAATGAAAAATGATGTGCACTTTTTTTGACTTTTTAATTTTGACGTTTGGCCTTTACTACCAAACATAAAACTTCTTTATGATAAAAAGTTATCTCAAAATAGCGTGGCGCTATTTAATGCGTTATAAAACGTATACAGCAATTAATATTTTAGGGTTGGCTGTTGGTATCACCTGTTGCCTGCTCATTATGTTGTTTGTAAGAAGTGAGTTTAGTTATGATCGCTTTAATACAAATGCAAATCGTATTTATCGTGTATGGCAAGATGAAAAAGCTGACGGCAAAGACTTTATTAATACTACTACGCCCATTCCCATGGGGCCGGCAATTACAAGCACTTTTCCTGAAGTGGAAGCTATGTGCCGGGTGAATGTATTTAACACTTTGGTGAAGATTGACAATAATTCCTTTAATGAAAATATCACCATGGTAGATTCTTCCTTGTTTAAAATGTTTGACTTTAAACTATTGCAAGGTAACCGCGATAAACCTTTTCCAAATGATAATTCTGTTATTGTTACACCGGAGATTGTAAAAAAATATTTTGGAAATATAAATGCCGTTGGTAAAAGTTTTGAAATGACGTTAGGCGATCAAAAACAATTGTTCACTATTGCAGGCATAGCAGAAGATGCGCCTGAAGAGTCAAGTATTAAATATGACATATTACTTTCCTACACAAATGATAAATTATTATTCAGGGAAAAAATGCTGCATAGCTGGTTTAATGTTTTTGGAGAAACCTATATAATGCTGCATAAAAATGTTGTTGCATCAAATCTTCAAAAAAAATTTCCTGCTATGCTGAAACAACAGCTGGGTGAGGATTACGGCTCGGAAGAATTTAATATGTACCTGCAACCGTTAACCTCAATTCATTTAGATAATACATTGCCGGCGGGCATTCAGCCAATAAGCAATCCTAAATATTCTTACATACTTGCGACGATTGGAATTTTAATATTATTGGTTGCTTGTATAAACTTTATTACTTTATCTATCGGCCGCTCTACAACACGTGCATTGGAAGTTGGCGTAAGAAAAGCATTGGGTGCACAAAGAAAACAATTAATAAAACAATTTTGGGGTGAAGCATTTTTGGTCACAATTATTTCTGTAACAATCGGATTAATGATTGCATTCTTTTTATTGAAACCTTTTAACCAGCTTATTAATAAAAACCTAAGCTTTCATTTTGATCTATTATTCATTTTGTTCTGCATTTTATTGATGGGCGTAATTGCGTTAATTGCCGGCGTTTACCCCGCGATAATACTTTCGGGATTTAATCCCGTTGAAGTGCTGAAAGGAAAATTGAATTTGAAAAACAACGCGGGCTTATTCAGAAAAGGATTAATAGTCGGGCAATTTGTTGCGTCTATCGTGATGATCATTTGCACCATGATAATAAGCGAGCAAATGAATTACCTGCACAATAAAAATCTTGGTTATAATAAAGACCAGGTGATAATTGTGCCTACCAATAAAAAGAGAGCCGAAGGATTTCCATTATCGCAGTTATATAAAAATGAATTATCAAAACACCCCCAGGTGCTTGATGTTAGCGCTTCTACTTTTAGCTTTGCAGAAACACCATGGGCAACGCTTGGATATGCTGATGATAAAAAGCAATACCACAGTTTTCAATACAATGAAATTGATTCACGGTTTATTAATGCCATGCAAATATCAATTTTGCAAGGAAGAAACTTTTCGCCTGAAAATACTGCCGATACAAATAACAGCATACTGGTAAATGAAGCTTTTGTAAAAGAATATGGAATAACAGATCCTGTTGGAAAAAGGTTTGGGAAATATTCTCAACAAATTATTGGCGTGATGAAAGATTTCAACTACGAATCACTGCACAGTAAAATACAACCGTTATTGTTATCGCTAAAATTTGATACGATTGCACGCCAGTCAAGCGATGTTTCCTTTGCAAATTCGCCGCAGCCGCGTATTTCTGTGCGAATGAAAGAAGGTAGCCTGCAGGATAACGTAAATATATTAAAGCAAGCCTGGCATGTAGTTGCACCCAACCAGGATTTTGAATATCACTTTTTAGATGAAAAACTTGCGGCTGCTTACGAGCAGGAGCAAAAAAGCGCAACGGTTGTAAAAATTGCTTCCGGCTTGTCAATATTTATTGCGTGTATGGGATTATTTGGACTGGCAACCCTCACGGTTACACGCAGAACAAAAGAAATAGGAATAAGAAAAGTATTGGGCGCAAATGCAAGCCAGCTTGTCCGGCTTTTATCAAAAGATTTTTTGTTGCTTGTTGTAATTGCGTCGCTTCTTGCATTTCCTGTTGCATGGTGGGCAATGCATACCTGGCTTGCGGATTTTGCATACCGAACCAATATTAGCTGGTGGGTATTTGTAGTAGCGGGTTTTGTTTCAATTGTTGTGGCATTTATAACAATAAGCACTCAGGCAATAAAAGCGGCGATTGCAAGCCCTATAAAAAGTTTGAGAACAGAATAAAAATCTTTAACTGTGATTATGAATAGCAGAGAACTGGAAGAAAAATAAATCATCAATTCAAGAATGTGAAATAAAAATTTATGATAAAGAATTATTTTAAAATCGCTTTCAGAAATCTTAAACGCAATAAAGG
>JBDTYU010000157.1:0-2126 GCA_040005535.1 Ginsengibacter sp.
ATGCGAAGCTATAAGCTTAGTAATTTTTTTTGAGAAGCCTTTGCTCTTCAGATAGTCTGCACCAATTTTTTCATGATCAACTATCCAAAAATTATCCATGTAATCCACGTCCATTATGTGTTCACATAAATGACCAATATCATGAAAAAACGCAGCAAGGATTATTTCATGATCATAATTTTCTTTTTCAGCTAACTGTGCACACTGGCACATATGTTCAATTTGTGAAACAGGCTCCCCAATATAATCCTGGTTGCCGTACATTTTGTAAAGCGTTAGTATTTCATCTGCAATTTTTATAGCTTCTGTTCTTTCCATTTATTCGGCCTCACCCAACCCCTCTCCGTCCTTCGACAAGCTCAGGAGAGGGACGAGAATTGCTTGCAGTTTTTAAATATAATAATCCTTGTTATTTTATTTAGCCAATTAATTAAAATCTTATTTTTTACCAGTTGCATTATAGCCTCATTATTTATAAATACTTTCTATAGGGTCAGCAACCGGATGATCAGCAGTAAAAGTAAATCCAAGAACTTTTGCAAACGTTGCAGCCAATTGTTTCTGGTATAATACATTTTTATTTTTCATTTCACCTTTGGCTTTAGTATCCGGGCCAAGCGCTGCAATCCATATCTGACCTGCATCTTCAATTTTTTCGCCGTGATGTTGCCAGTTCTCTTTGGGGTTATCTCCGCGTCCATGATCACAGGTTATTATCAAAGTTGTTTTGTTTTTATACTGTGTTTCGGATTGAACGTAATTCCATAAATCTTCAATCATCCTGTCTTCTGCATAAGCACTTCCAAGATATAAATCATACATGCCTGCGTGGGCAAGGTCATCTGTTTCATCAAAGGCAATGTAGAGAACCTTAGGTTTATACATCTTCAAATATTCACGTGCAGAGATGTATGTTAGTACATCCGGCCTTACTCCAATTGGTCTTGTAGTAAGCATTTCTATATTATTTATTAATTGAAATTTTTCTGTAGTTGCAGGCAGCAAATCTGAATCAGCGTTTACATAAATTCCACTTCTCCATTTATTTAAAATATAAGGAAATACATCCCATGTTGTAAAAGCTGCCACTTTATTTTTATAGGCAGCCTGGCTGTTTATGAATTCAAGAACATTTATATTTTTATTTAAATTTTTATCATTGGAATTTACGGCAGTATCAGGATAGCCGGTGAAAATTTCATTATAGCCGGGGTACGAAAACTTATACCTGTTGGCATTGTTTACATCGTTGCCATTCCAACGGTTGCCATACAATTGCCCTTTGCTTACAACAGTGCTCCATAAAAAAGGAAATAATTTTTTCCTTCTTATTTCCAAAGTATCATTCCAGAATTTTGAGCTGCTGCCTGCACTGTCTCTTGTAAAATTTTTATTTTTAAGCAACGCAGAATCCGCACCTCCAAATACCTCCTGCCAGCGCATTCCATCTAAAGTAACCATTACAAGATTTTCAGTTTTTTGCTGTGCTGAAATTTTTTGAATGCTGATAAGAAAGAGCGGCAGAACAAAACAAATACATTTAATCATTCTAAGATTTATTTTAAAAAATGAGACGGAACTTAAAAAAGTCCCGCCTCTGTATGTATGTAAACCAAAACTAACTTTAGTTTATTGAAGCAACCACATTTTACCATTAATATCATCATTACCTGCATATTGACTTTGCAAGGCATTTTTATAATTATCGGCATTGGCATTTCTTTCTGATGATGGATATTGAAAACGTAATGCAATACGGGAACTGTTTCCCGTACCGGGGCCGATAGTAAAATTAGGAACGCCTGTTCGCCTGAAATTATAAAAAGCTTCCAGCCCTGAATGGCGAAATAATGCAAGGTATTTTTGTTGAAGTATTTGTGTTAACCCGGTTGAAATATTACCCGCATATTTTACTTTCTCCTGGCTATAATAAGCGTTGAAATCTGCATTAACAGTGTAGGTATCATAATTCTGAATTTTATCAACTCCGGCAGAGCCCGGGCGATAGAAGTAAACAGTAAAACTGCCTGTTTCAGGTATTCCATAAAATGCCCTCGAAGCCTTTATACCGTTAGTGTACCAGGCTTCAGCATCACCTGTTATCCAGCCGCGGTTGATTGCTTCAG
>JBDTYU010000158.1:0-11210 GCA_040005535.1 Ginsengibacter sp.
TTACCTGGAAATTTGGGAAGTTAGAATTTAAGAAAACCAAAGAAGAAAATTCTATCAATTTAAATTCTCCTGCTGAATAATTTTTGTTACAACAATAATACACGGTCAGGCCACGCATAGTCTGTTGCATTTTCAAATGTTCAAACTACCAGGATGATTTTTGATTTCTATTTTTGTTATAATATTTTTCTTTTATTTAGATTGTTGTTGTACTAAAATAGGAAAGATGATTTTTAATAATAGCACGACGAAGTATATTCGATGAATTATTATTTAATACTCGGCAACCGAATTCAGGATAATTTTTTAATCATGCGGATATAATTATTAAGGGTACAAATAAAAAATTTCAAACAAATAATTAGTGCACTTATCAAAACTCAATGTGCAAAAGATTCCGGCGTGGTCCGGACTGGTAATACCTGACGAATATCTTTTTTCTCTCCCGGAAAAAGTATTACAATTTGGTACTGGTGTATTGCTTCGTGCGCTTCCTGATTTCATTATTGATAAAGCAAATAAAAAGAATTTTTTTAACGGGCGTATTGTTATAGTAAAATCTACCAGAAGTGGAAATACAGATGCATTTCATAAACAGGATGGATTATACACCGTTTGTATAAGAAGTACTAGTGAAGGAAAAAAAGTAGAAGAAAATCATATCATTTCATCTGTGAGCCGGGTATTGTCAGCTTCCAATGAATGGGATACTGTGCTTGAAACTGCAGCCAATCCACAAATGCAGGTTATTATTTCAAATACAACAGAGATTGGTATTACTTTGATCAAAGACAATATACATGCAACACCGCCGGAATCTTTTCCTGGAAAATTATTATCTTATTTATACAGGCGCTTTAAAATATTTAATGGTGACGTAACCAAAGGTATGGTGGTAATACCCACCGAACTGATTCCTAGTAATGCAGATAAATTACTTGCCATCCTGCAGGAGCTGGCACATCAAAATGATTTGGAAAAATCTTTTTTGAATTGGCTTAACAATGCAAACTACTTCTGTAATTCACTGGTCGATAGAATTGTGCCGGGCAAACTTGCTATTACTGATCAGGAACAGATTGAAAACAGTCTTGGTTACAAAGATGAACTGATGATTATGTCTGAAGCTTATGCCCTATGGGCAATACAATCCGATAATGAAAAAGTAAAAGAAATATTATCTTTTGCATCTGAAAATGAAGGTGTGGTGATCGCAGGTGACATCAGTAAATTTCGTGAACTAAAGTTGAGATTGCTTAATGGTTCTCATACATTCAGTTGCGGCTTGGCTTTCCTGTCGGGTTTTAAAACAGTAAAAGATGCGATGGCAGATGAACATTTTTCCGGCTACATTACACAGTTGATGTTTAATGAAATTATACCTTCAATTACAAGCAATACCATTAATAAAAACGAAGCTGAAATTTTTGCAACTAAAGTTTTGGATCGGTTTAGAAATAATTTTATTGATCACAAATGGTTAAGCATTTGTATGCAATACTCTTCCAAAATGCGCCTTCGGAATAATGATGTGATAATAAATTATATTCACAGGTTTAATAAAATTCCTTCACACATGGCAATGGGAATGGCTGCGCATATTTTGTTTATGAAAACAACGAAAGGAACGGATGAAAAATTTTATGGCCAATACAATGGGAATCAATATTTGGTTGAGGATCAGCATGCAGCTTTATATGCGGATTACTGGAAAAATTTTCCTGAAGAATTGTTGGTTGATGAAATATTAAGTAATGAAGAATTGTGGGGAGGTAGTTTTTCTGCATTGAAAAGTTTTAAAATTAAAGTTTCTTATTGGCTGCAGTTGATGATTGATAAGGGTGTGTTGTTTACTTTACAACAACATGATAAACAAGAGTACATTTCTGTATGAAAAATAATGTGCTGAAAATACACGAACGGGATAATGTTATTGTGGCTTTGCAAAACCTGCAAAAGGGTTCAGTAATTTTATATGATGGCATTGCCACTACACTTCAGCAAGACATTCCTGCAAAGCATAAATTTTTTATAAATGATTTACTGCTGAATGATGAAGTGATTATGTATGGTGTATTGGTTGGCAAAACACAAAGGTGGGTTTCATCCGGTTCATTAATGACAACAGAAAATGTAAAGCATGCTTCGGGAGATTACAGTTATCGTCATATAAATTATCAATGGAATCTGCCTGACATTTCAAAGTTTACAGGACGTACATTTAATGGATATCATCGAAGTGACGGAAGAGTAGGCACTGCTAATTATTGGCTTTTTATACCAACTGTTTTTTGTGAAAACCGCAACCTTGATGTGATGCGTGAAGCCTTGCACAATCAACTGGGCTATGGCATTACAGGTAAATACAAAAATTATGTTCGCCAGTTAACTGATGCTTATCTCAATAATACAAGTATTGATGAAATAACATTTACTTCTTCTGCAAATCATCAGCAACGTGTATTTAAAAATGTTGATGGCATTAAATTTTTAAATCACCAGGGCGGCTGTGGCGGCATCAGGCAGGATGCTGCTATATTAAGTAAATTATTAGCAGCGTATGCTGATCATCCGAATGTGGCCGGCATTACATTGCTAAGTCTTGGATGCCAGAATTTACAAGTGAGTGATTTTTTATCAGAGCTTAAAACAATACATCCCGGGTTTGATAAACCGCTGTTTATTTTTGAACAACAACAATCAAAAAGTGAAGAACAACTGGTAAGTGATGCTATTAAAAAAACATTTGAAGGCCTGGTACAGGTTAATCAACTGGAACGTAAGCCCGCAACTTTAGACAAATTATGCATTGGTGTAAAATGTGGTGGCAGTGATGGTTTCAGTGGTATTTCTGCAAACCCTTCAGTTGGCTATGCCGCTGATTTACTGGTAGCATTGGGAGGTAAAATATTGCTGGCTGAATTTCCGGAATTATGTGGTGTAGAACAGGATCTTATTGACAGAACACCTGATGAAAAGGTGGCCGAAAAATTTATTCATCTTATGAAAAGATATGAAGACCTTGCTGCAAAAGCAGGGTCAGGCTTTAGTATGAATCCTTCACCCGGAAATATAAAAGATGGCTTAATAACAGATGCTATTAAAAGTGCAGGGGCTGCAAAAAAGGGAGGTACTTCACCGGTTGTGGATGTGTTGGATTATACAGAGCAGGCAACGAAACCGGGCCTTAGCCTGGTATGTACACCGGGCAATGATGTGGAAGCAACTACGGGCAAGGCAGCGTCCGGTGCAACACTTATATTATTTACAACCGGGCTTGGCACACCTACCGGCAATCCTGTTTGCCCCACCATAAAAATTTCAACCAATACAAGTCTTGCAAAAAGAATGAATGATATTATTGACATAGATACCGGGCCTGTAATTGAAGGTGAAAGATCAATTAAAGAAATGGGAGAAGAAATACTGGAGTATTGTATCAAAGCCGCCAGCGGTGAAGTAATTCCAAAAGCAGTGTTGCTTAACCAGGATGATTTTATTCCATGGAAGAGAGGAGTGAGTTTATAAAAAAATGAATATCAAAAATATTCAGATGAAAAAATCCTTATGTGCTGGGAGCATCTTCTAAAAGTTTGCCATTAAACAAAAGCATAAATATTTCTTCAGCAACAATTCTAAATAGATAACAACATTATTTTTTAACCTTTGAATAAAAAAATATGAAAAAGCTGATCAGTAAATTCCTATTATTTTTAATAGCATTGCAATTAATATCGTGTAATAATAATCAAAATAAAATGTCAGGCGATTCTCAACAGGAAATAAAAAAAGGGATTACTCAGGCTAACTGGGGTGAAGTTGATGGCAAAAAAGTTTATCTCTTCACTTTGATTAACAACAAAGGAACAGAAGTTAAGATCAGTAATTACGGGGGTACTATAACTTCTTTTGTTACGGCTGATAAGAATAATAAAAGATCAGGTATTGTTGTGGGTTTTGATAGCCTGCAGCCATATCTCCGGCAACCACCTTACTTTGGAGCCCTGATCGGTCGTTATGGAAATCGTATTGGCGATGCGAAGTTTACGCTCGAAGGCACTACGTATCATCTTGCTGTGAACAATGGAAAAAATCACCTGCATGGTGGTATAAAAGGTTTTGATAAAGTAGTATGGGATGGAGCAGTTATGGATGATTCTATCCCGTCGTTAATACTTACTTATCTTAGTAAAGACGGCGAAGAAAGTTATCCGGGTAATTTAAAAGTCAAAGTACAATATACTTTAACTGATGAAGACGAACTGAAAATTGAATACAATGCCGAAACAGATAAATCAACACCGGTTAATTTAACCAATCATAGTTATTTTAATTTATCAGGCGATGTAAGTAATACTATTCTTGATCATACCTTAATGATTGAAGCAGATCATTACACTCCCGTTGACACAACCTTAATTCCTACCGGGGAAATTAAACCGGTAAAAGGAACACCATTTGATTTTACTTCATCCAAAAAAATTGGCCGTGATATTGGATCTGTACAAGGAGGCTACGATCATAACTGGGTGTTGAACAAAAAAGATTCTTCACTGAAGAAAGTAGCTGTGCTTTCAGATTCCATCAGTGGAAGATCTTTGGAAGTTTACACTACAGAGCCTGGCCTGCAATTTTATACGGGTAATTTCTTAGATGGTAAGTTTACAAACCGGGATGGCAAACTTCTCAATCTGCATTCAGCGCTATGCCTGGAAACACAGCATTTTCCTGATTCTCCAAATAAACCTGATTTTCCTTCAACGATTTTGAAGCCGGGAGAGAAATATCATTCAGTTACTGTTTATAAAATCAAACTTAATTAATGCGGTAACTATAAAACTATGTTTTTGAAAAGAGTACAATTACAATCATATATCTTCTAATAAGGGAAATTTTTTATTTTATTTTTTCGGGTAAATAATCATTTTGCTTTTAGTTAAGTAAAGTATAATTTTCTATATAGATAAAAAAGTATTTAAATTATAATAAATGTTAGTTTGACACTTATATAAATATTCTTATATTGTTGCCTTTAAGGATTGCTTAATAAAATGTCTCAAAAATTATATGTTATAGGAGTTGATTATGGAACAGATTCAGTTCGTTCTGTAATACATAATGCTTTAAATGGTGAAGAAATTGCTTCATCTGTTTTTGTTTATCCACGGTGGAAAGATGGTTTGTACTGCGATCCGGCTCAAAATCAGTTCAGGCAGCATCCGTTGGATTATATTGAAGGGCTTGAAGCAACCTTAAAAGATTGCCTGCAAAAAGCAGGTCCAAATGTTGCTTTAAATGTAAAGGCTATCTCAATTGATACAACTGGTTCATCACCTGTAGCAGTCGACCGCTCAGGAACACCGTTAGGTTTAATGCCAGCCTTTGAAAATAACCCTAATGCAATGTTTGTATTGTGGAAAGATCATACATCCACTAAAGAAGCCGCTGAGATAAATGAACATGCAAAAAAATTTGACGTTAATTACTTGCAATATGTTGGTGGCATTTATTCGTCGGAATGGTTCTGGGCAAAATTGCTTCACATACTTCGTGTAGACGCCTCCGTTAGGAATGCTTGCTATTCATGGGTAGAGCATTGTGACTGGATACCTTTTCTGTTAACCGGCGGAACAGATATTCATCAAATGAAAAGAAGCGTTTGCGCTGCAGGGCATAAAGCATTATGGGCAGTAGAATATGGAGGATTGCCTCCCAATAATTTTTTTAATTCATTAGACCCTTTGCTCAATTGTTATACATCAAGACTATTTTCTGCAACATATACTGCGGATAAACCTGCAGGAAATTTATCTCCGAAATGGGCAGATCGTTTAGGACTCTCAACAAATGTAATTATTGGTGTCGGTGCATTTGATGCACACATGGGCGCAGTAGGCGGACAAATAGAGTCCGGCCATTTAAGTAAAGTGATGGGTACTTCAACCTGTGATATACTCGTAGTACCAACAGAAGAAGTAAAAGGAATATTAGTGAAAGGTATTTGCGGCCAGGTTCACGGTTCCGTGCTTCCGGGTATGCTGGGCATGGAAGCAGGCCAGTCAGCTTTTGGAGATACCTATGCATGGTTTAAAAATATTTTGGCGTGGCCTTTAAATAATTTATTAAAAAATTCTTTTATTGTTGATGCTTCTACCGGCGAAAAATTAATGAAAGAGCTTGGAGATAAAATCATCGTTGAGCTTTCACTTGCTGCAGAAAAATTACCCTTGTTTGAAGAAGATGAATTATCAGTAGATTGGTTAAATGGAAGAAGAACCCCGGATGCAAATCAATTATTGACAGCAACCATCAGCGGATTGAATTTAGGAACGGACGCACCACACATCTTTAAGTCATTAGTTGAAGCAACATGTTTTGGTGCCAGGGCAATTGTTGAAAGATTTATTCAGCAGGGTATTCCCGTAAAGGGTTTGATAGGTTTGGGAGGCGTTGCTAAAAAATCATCTTATATAATGCAAACTATGGCCGATGTAATGAATATGCCAATACGAATACATCGCTCAGAACAAACATGTGCCGCAGGTGCCGCCATGTTTGCAGCAACTGCTGCTGGTATTTATAATAATGTACAGGATGCTATGAATGCTATGGGCCAGGGTTTTGAAAAAGAATATTTTCCTGATAATTCTAAAGTAGAAATTTACGCAAAGAGATATTTGAAATACCAGCAATCAGGTAAATTCATTGAACAGCAAATAACAATATAAAGTGGGTAAAAAGAAATATGAACACATTCAACAGGAGGCTTACGAAGCCAACATGCAATTGTCAAAATTGGGTTTGGTGCTTTTTACTTTTGGGAACGTAAGTGCAGCAGACAGAGCGTTAGGTGTATTTGCTATCAAGCCGAGCGGTGTGCCTTACGACGAACTTTCTCCTTCTAAAATGGTGATCGTAGATTTCGATGCAAATGCTGTAAAAGGAAAATTACGTCCTTCATCAGATACTAAAACTCATGCTGTATTATATAAGCATTGGCCAGGCATTGGAGGCATTGCTCATACGCATTCAACCTATGCAACAGCATGGGCACAGGCGCAAAAAGATATTCCCATATTTGGAACAACACATGCCGATCATAACACCGTTGATATTCCCTGTGCAGCACCTATGAGCGATGAAATGATACAGGGAGATTATGAATATGAAACAGGTTTCCAGATCATTAATTGTTTTAAAGAAAGAGGATTGAATTATGAAAAAGTAGAAATGATTTTAGTAGGAAATCATGCTCCATTTACATGGGGGAATTCAGCGGCAAATGCAGTATATAATAGTGCTGTATTGGAAAGCATTGCTCACATGGCTTTTCTTACACAAACTATCAACAGTAATGCTTTACGGTTAAAAGATGCCTTAATAAAAAAACATTACGAACGCAAGCATGGTTCAGGTTCTTATTATGGACAGTAGAATGGGTATTTCATAATTAAGTATAATTACAAATATGAAAAAATGTATGCTTCTTTTTAGTTTGCTTTCATTTTTATTTGCCTCAGCACAAAATACAATTGTAATTAATGCAGACCAGGGAAAAGAAATAATCAATAAAAATATTTATGGACACTTTGCTGAACATCTTGGCCATTGTATTTATGGCGGGTTTTATGTTGGAGACAATAATAAAAAAATTCCTAACAAAGCAGGTGTTCGCATCGATGTTATAGAAGCATTGAAAAAATTAAAAGTCCCGGTATTGCGTTGGCCTGGTGGATGTTTTGCAGATACTTATCATTGGAAGGATGGCATTGGCCCAAAGAATAAACGCCCGGCTATGCTAAATGTATGGTGGGGCGGGGTAACAGAAGATAATAGTTTTGGAACTCATGAATTTTTAAACATGTGCGAATTACTTGGCGCAGAACCTTACCTGTCAGGTAATGTAGGCAGCGGAACGGTACAGGAATTATCTGATTGGGTAAAGTATGTTGATCACAAAGAAGGCAGCAGCCCTATGCCAATTCTGAGAGCGCAAAACGGAAGAAAGGAACCCTGGCATGTAAAATATTGGGGCATAGGCAATGAGGCATGGGGTTGTGGCGGCAATATGAAACCGGAATACTATGCTAATATTTACCGCCAGTATGCAACATTTATGAACGCAGGTGGTAATGATAATGTATTCCGGATTGCATCTGGTGCTAACTCATCTGATTACAACTGGACAGAAGTTCTTATGAGAGATATTCCACAAAATATGCTGGAAGGTATTGCCCTGCATCATTATTCAGTTATAGACTGGAATAAAAAGAGTTCGGCAACAGCATTTACTGAACAGGAATATTTTACCACTATGACGAAGGCTTGCCTGATGGAAGAATTAATACAAGGCCATTCCACCATAATGGATAAATATGATCCCAAAAAAAAGATAGGGCTTGTAGTGGACGAGTGGGGTGGCTGGTATGACGTAGAACCGGGTACCAATACCGGTTTTCTTTATCAACAAAATACAATGCGGGATGCAATGATTGCCGGTGTTACACTGAATATTTTTAATAATCATTGCGATAGAGTACGCATGGCTAACCTGGCCCAAACCATTAATGTGCTGCAGGCTGTGATACTCACAGATGGTGAAAAAATGATTCTCACACCTACCTATCATGTCATGGAAATGTATAACGTACATCAGGATGCTACTATGTTACCTGTTTCAATAAGCAGTAATGATTACACTATGGGAAGTGAAAAATTAAAAGCTATTTCCATTTCGGCATCAAGAGATAAAAATGGCGCTACTCACATTTCAATAGTAAACATTGACGCAATAAATAAACAGGAAATTAAAATTGATGTAAGAGGAATTAATGCAACATCTGTAACGGGTAGAATTTTAACCAGTGAAAAATTACAGGATCATAATTCATTTGATAATCCGGAAAAAATAAAACCAGCTTTATTTAATAACGCATCACTTTCAGGCAATACACTTAAACTAACAATGCCTCCATTTTCAGTGGTTGTGTTGGAACTTAAATAAAATAAATGATACAATAAATAAGGCATATGCTTGCAATGTGGCTTGTTCGAACAAACAGTAAATTAGTATAGTATACCCACCAGCAAATCGATCATTACATAATTGAAGCAAGAAAAGATACAGAAGAAATATAATTGCTAAAAACAAAAATAATAAAATGAGCTTACCGCATTTAAAAAAATTTGAGTTGTGGTTTGTAACAGGCAGTCAGCATTTATATGGTGAAGAAACCTTACGGCAGGTGGCCTCGCACTCGCAGGAAATTGCAGCAGCATTAAATGGTTCATCACAAATTCCAGTGTCAGTAATTTTTAAGCCCACAGTAAAAACGCCTGAGGAAATATTTGCTTTGTGTCAGGGAGCAAATACAAATGCAAACTGTATAGGAATAATTGCATGGATGCATACTTTTTCCCCCGCAAAAATGTGGATCGGGGGGTTAAAAATTTTGCAAAAACCATTATGTCATTTACATACACAATTCAATAGAGATATACCCTGGAAGGATATTGATATGGATTTTATGAATCTCAATCAAAGTGCTCATGGCGACAGGGAATTCGGTTTTCTCGTGAGCCGCATGCGTATAAGGAGAAAAATTGTTGTGGGGCATTGGGAGGACGCGGAAGTAATTGAGCGAATTAATGTTTGGTCACGTGCGGCAGCAGCGTGGCACGATTGGCAGGGTGCAAAATTTGTGCGCTTTGGTGATAACATGCGCCAGGTGGCTGTTACAGAAGGTGACAAAGTAGAAGCGCAATTACAATTTGGTTACTCAGTAAATACACACGGTATTGGAGACCTTTTAAAAATTATTAATGAAGTAAGTGAGAAGGATATTGATAAATTATTAAGCGTTTATAATGAGCAATACACATTAGTTGATAGTTTAAAAAAAGGAGGTAAAAAATATAATTCGTTGCGGGAGTCTGCGCAGATTGAAGCAGGCATACAAAAGTTTTTGGAACAGGGAGATTTTAAAGGATTTACTGACACATTTGAAGATTTGCATGGCATAGCACAATTGCCTGGTATAGCCGTTCAAAGATTAATGGCAAAAGGTTACGGCTTTGCAGCCGAGGGAGATTGGAAGACCGCTGCATTGGTAAGAGCGATGAAAGTAATGGGCAGTGGTTTAAAAGGTGGTAATTCTTTTATGGAAGATTACACCTATCATTTTGAGCCAGGTAATGAAATGGTGCTCGGTGCTCACATGTTGGAAATATGTGAAAGCATTGCAGCAGGCAAGCCTTCCTGTGAAATTCATCCATTGGGTATTGGAGGCAAAGCAGACCCGGTGCGTTTAGTCTTTAACGTTAGTGCCGGTGTTGCATTAAATGCTTCAATAATTGATATGGGCAACCGGTTCCGTTTACTGGTAAACGAAGTAGAAGCCATAGCACCGGAGCATGAACTTCCTAATCTTCCCGTTGCAAGAGTGTTGTGGAAACCTTATCCTGACATGGCTACAGGTTGCGCTGCATGGATATGGGCTGGTGGCGCACATCATACCTGTTTTAGCCAGAACTTAACATCAGAACATTTGGAAGATTTCGCCAACATGGCGGGAATTGAAATTGTGTTCATTGATAAAGAAACAAAAATCAGGAATCTTAAAAATGAACTTCGCTGGAGTGAAGTGTATTATCAATTAAATAATAAATAAAGTTTTATAAAGGATTATAAATAGCCCGTATTAAAAAGCGGATGTTATAAAACTAAATAGTAGTTTAGAGCCGCACTAAAATCATAATATACAACTTCAAAAAACGATTGCTTATGAACCACAATCTTGCACTTACAGACTACATTGTTTTCATTATTTATTTTATTATCGTAGCGGGATATGGTTATACCATTTATCATAAACGTAAAAGAAATGAACATGATGCCAAGGCATTTTTTCTTGCAGAAGGAACACTTACATGGTGGGCTATTGGTGCATCGTTAATCGCATCAAATATATCTGCTGAACAATTCATTGGCATGAGCGGTGAAGGATTTTTCCTGGGTATCGCAGTGGCAGCCTATGAATGGATTGCTGCAATTGCACTTATTATTGTGGCAGTATGGTTTATTCCGGTATATCTTAAAAACCATATTTATACCATGCCGCAATTTTTAAAGACAAGGTATAATGAATCAGTGGCTTTGATCATGGCAATTTTTTGGCTGTTCCTTTATGTGTTTGTAAATCTTACTTCCA
>JBDTYU010000159.1:0-5524 GCA_040005535.1 Ginsengibacter sp.
TGTCTACTTTTTTATTTGAAAGGCCGGATGACCACATTGCCACATTGCAAAAGCAAATTGATCAGCGAAGTTGGCAAAGGTTACTGACTTATCTTCTGTGAAGTGGCCATTATCATAATTAACTTTCATTATTACCGGCTTACCCGAGGTTGTAGCATTTTGTAAGGCAACCGCAAACTTACCGGGTTCCCATGCTATTACCCGTGGATCGTTCCAGCCTCCAATACAAATTACTGCAGGATATTTTGTGTTCTTTACTACATGTTGCACACCGTCCATTTCAAATAGGGCTCTGCATTCAATACTATCTTTAACAGTGCCAAACTCAGGAATATTTGCCGGGCCATTAGGTGCAAATTCCATACGCATAGCATTAGCGCAGCCTACATTACAGATGGCTGCTGCATATAAATCGGGCCTTTCAGTAATTGCCCTGCTTATTAAGATACCACCTGCGCTTGTGCCCGTGCCAGCCAGCTTATTGGCAGAAGTATATCCCTTTTCAATAAGATATTCTGCACAACTATTAAAATCTTTCCAGGTATTTGGCTTAGTAGTTTTATAACCGGCTTTATACCATTCTTCACCTTTTTCACTACCGCCACGTACGTGTGGTACGGCAATTACAACTCCTTTAATAGCTAATGAATTTTCTAAATAATTAAAGTAAGGAGACATGCTGCTGCCATAAGCACCATAGCTGTCCATTAAACATACATTTGTTCCATCTTGCTTAATTCCCTTTTTATAAATAATAGAAAGCGGGATCATCACACCATCATGCCCTTTTACTTCAGTCTCTTCTACCTGTAAATCTTTATATGTTGCAGGATAAACCGGTGGCTTATTAAATGTACTTGCAGTAATTGCATTTGTTTCAGCATTAAAATTAAATTCAGTGTAAGGCTTATTCCATGAAGTAATTCCTACAAAACAATTATTAGTTGTATTGTCTAAACAAAAAATATATACCGATCCGGAATAAGGTAATTTTATCTCGCTTGTTTTTTTTGTTTTAAAATGATATTTATAAATATGATTATTGATTCCATCACTGTAAGTGAGAAATAAATAGTCTTTACAATGTGTAATAGATTCAAGGGTTTGACCTTGCCTTTCTTCAGCTATTGTTTCTGCGTTATCCCAGCTAGGATTAGATAAAAGGACATGAATTAGCTTATAGTTTTTAGCATTTTTATAAGTAATAGCGTAAATGTCATTATCGATTATTTCTCTTCCTCTTACAATTTTATCTTCGGGCTTACATAATATTTTCCAATCAATTTTATTACTATTTAATTGAGATGCGGGAGCATAATAAGTAAACATTTCCTGCCTGACATTACTTAAATCAGCAAAAATAAAATTCCTGGAATCTTTGTTTAAGCCGGCAAACGGAAGATCATTAGGCTTAATATTTAAACTCGTATAACTTTCATTGCTAAAGAAATCTATATCATTTTTTACATCATCCCCTAATTTATGCAATCTCGTTTTAGTATTTAGTTCAAACTCCGGATTTGTATTATCACCGGTTTTCTGCGAAAAGTAAGTAAATGCCTTGTTGTCGTATGTCCAACTGATTGGGCCAAACCAACTTGGATAAATGGATTCAGGCAAAAAGCTTTTTGCAGCAACATCCATTATTTTAATAGTTGATACTTCAGCGCCAGCTTCTGCATAAGAAACAACAATTTTTTTTCCATCATACGAGGGCAATACCTTTTGAATGGACAGCGTTTTGCCTTGTATGTAAGTTGTAGGATCAAAAAGTAATTCCTCTTTTCCATTCATGCCTTCACGATAATATAGTTTACTCACATTTTCCCCTGGCATTGTTTTTCTATAAAATATCCTTCCGTTCTCATAGTTCCTGCTACCAATACGCGGGGGTTGCAACTTATCAAGCATTTTCCATTCAGCAATCAATTCATCTCTACCTGAAATTGTATTTAAAATAGAATTACTTAATGCTGCCTGCTGTTTAAACAAGCTGATCACTTCTGTATCTTTAAAGTTTTCAAGCCAACGATATGGATCTTTATATGCTACACCAAAATAAGTGTCGCTGCTATCAACTGTTTTAGCCGTTGGATAATTGTATTGTGCATATGATGATGCAATACAACAAACCGCAATTGACAAACCGATAAGTTTTTTCATTTTAAAAAATTAAAATTTATTTATTTGTTTGAATTATTATACAACCTTAACTGTTGCAAAATTTGCATTAGTAACACCCGTATTTAAAAAGGATGTTTCCAGGAAAGCTTAAAGGTTTTTTGAAAGATTGGATATGCCAAAATAATAAAACGGTTTTTAATATCCAACCAACTATTATTATAGTATTATTTATTTTCTTCAATTTACCGCGTTCTATAAACTTTTACAGTTTCGCGGGGATGAAAAAGTTTTATTAAAAACAATCCTGCAATAAAACCCCCGATATGAGCAGCATAGGCTATTCCACTTGCTTCGCTACCACCTAAATATCCTGTGCCATTGGCAACCTGTAACAATATCCATGAACCTAAAACGATAAATGCAGGCACTCTTATAAATAAGAATATGAAAAAAACGGTAACTCTCCTGGTAGGAAAAAGTAACAAATAACCGCCCATTACTCCTGAGATAGCACCCGAAGCTCCAAGGCTTGGAATTAAATGATTTTCATTAAAAATATAATCTGAAAATACATGCGTTAGTGAAGCAATAACTCCGCATAAAAGATAAAATAAAAAGTAGCGTCCATGACCAAGCCTGTCTTCCAGGTTATCACCAAATACCCAGAGATAAAGCATATTACCGGCAAGGTGAGCAATACCCCCATGCATAAACATCGATGTTATAAGCGTGAGCCATACAGGTATGGCAGTAACACCTAAGCCGGGAATTTGTACCTGCTGCCCGCTTATAGGATCCTGCACCCATGTGGCGTTAGTAACAATATCATGGCCGCTCAGGATTTCAGCGGGCACAGCAGAGTAACTGTAAGTAAAATCAAGATTGCTGCCGAACTTTTGGTACACAATAAACACCAGGATATTAACAGCAATAAAAAAATAAGTTACAAAGGGTGTTATTTTCCTGTCGGAATCATCGTCGCTAATAGGGATCATTAAGCAAGTTTATGTTACAAGATAAAAATAATAGCAATGTCAAATTATATACCATCTATGTGAGAAGAAATATGTGGGAGACAATTTTCTTACATAAATGATTTGAAATTAAACGGCCATTACATCATCGATACTTTCTAAGTCTTCCACCATTTTAAAGGGAAACGAATATCTTTTACTGAGCCTACAACAATATCCGGTTTAAAAGCATAGCGGTTTAATTCTTCTTTTTTAGTAATGCCTGATAAAACCAATATTGTTTTATATCCCATTTGTACGCCTCCCTGTATATCAGTATCCATTGTATCACCAATCACTGTTGTATCGGCAGTTTCAAGGTTGAGCGCCTTGCGTGCAGACCGCATCATGACCGGACCAGGCTTACCAATGCTGAATGCCTTTATACCGGTTGCTTCTTCAATCATTGCCGTTGTTGCAGCAATACCCAGGTTGTTCCATCCTGGTTTCCTCGGAGAAGGATCTCTGTTAGTAGTAATAAACTTTGCCCCTCCAAGAATCATATCTACTGCTTTTTGAACCATTTCCAAAGTAAAATTTCTTCCTTCACCTAAAACAATAAAATCAGGTTCTGTTTCAACAAGAGTTAAACCACTTTCGTGCAAGCTGGTAAGCAAGCCGCCTTCTCCTAAAACATAAGCAGTTTTATTTGGTGCCTGGTCTGCAAGAAATTTTCCTGTAGCCATGGCGCTTGTATAAACATGTTTCTCTGTTACTTCAATGCCCAGCTTCTTTAATTTTCGTACCACTTCAAGCCTTGTCCTTTGGCTATTATTGGTCATGAACATGAAGGGGATATCATTTTTTACCAGGTGGGAAACAAATTCATCTGCACCCTGAATTAATTCGTCACCACCATATATAACACCATCCATATCGATTAATAAACCTTGTTTCATTTTAATATAATTAGCAGTAAAACAAATAGCAATTTTTCAATTTGTGCCCTTCATCAAAAGTAATATATCGCAAGCGTTTTCTTAATTTCTTTTAAAATAATATTATGCCCTTTCTTCTTATTATTTAAGACTTTTTGCTTATTATTATTTCTGCATATCCTATCAATATTAGCGTTTTGGAACAAGAACCGAAGCGTAGGGGTCAATTGGTATTTTTATTGTATAAAATAAAAATAATTTATGATGAATGTGAAATGTTTAATTCTAAGCGCAATATTATTATCAACTGTTGCAGCAGGCTTTAGCCAGGATAGTTCCAAATTATCAGCCGGTAAGTATTTGAAAAAGAATTTAGACACTTTGAATTCTATTCATCATGATAAAGGCATAGTAAACCGTACCACGTCTTCAGGCGCCCATACTTCTGTAAATTCTAACAGAGGAATAGTAACTCCCAATACCACGTCGGGTACATTAAATTCTACCGTTAATCCCAATACGCAACTTGTAATTCCTATTCGTAAAAACAAAAGAAAATTAAATCCAAATGTTATTCATGATCCGGGAATAGTTACTCCTGAAAAGAAATAATATTACTAATTTCCACTACTCTATTGGCAAGCGGAAAACTTCGCTGAGACAAAAAAGCTAAACATGAAATTTTATTTATCTTCATACATGTATCTATATGTCCGGCATCAATTTTGAAAATCATTTCAGGGATCTTTTTGAAAATACCAGCGACCTTATTTATTTTTTAAGCATTGATGGTGCTATTGAACTTGTTAACCCTGCATGGCTTAGAACACTCGGTTATGAATCCAATGATGTAACCGGGCGCAGTATATACGATTTTGTTCACCCGGATTACATAGAATCTTACAGGGCAACCCGTACCGATGCTATTAATAATAACAAAATTAAAGATGTTGAGATTGTATTTGTTACCCGCCAAAATAAATTAATTATCGGAGATGGGCAGGTAGGCTGTTCTTATAAAAATGGCGAACCGGTTTATACAAGGTGTGTTTTTAAAAACATAACAATTAGAAGAAAGGCAGAAAAAGAACTTGAAGAAAGTGAGAAGCGCTTAAAGGTATTTTTCAGAAGCGGGCCCGATGCTGTAATAATAATAAATGAATACCAGCAGATTTTAGAATGGAACCCAAAAGCTGAAGCCATCTTTGGTTTTACAGAGAAAGAAATATCAGGAAAAACTTTATCTGAAACAATAATACCGCATCAATATCGTGGAGCTCATTTAAAGGGGATGCAGCATTTTTTAAACACCGGCGAAGGTGCTGTTCTTAATAAAACAATCGAGATAACTGCATTGCATAAGAACGGAAAAGAATTTTATGTGAGTTTAAGCATTTCCAATGTAAGGCTCGATGATCGTTGGCTTTTCATTGCATTCCTCTCAGATATTTCTGAAAGAAAAAAAACAGAAGAGGCATTAATAAGAAAAGAAGCTGAGCTTATGCAATC
>JBDTYU010000160.1:0-4255 GCA_040005535.1 Ginsengibacter sp.
TTTCCCATTATACATATGCAAAATAAATTCAGGAAGGTTCACCACGATAAGTTTTCCGCCTGGTTTCTGTGGCATCCACCTCATGCGGTTCATATTAATAAGAATCTGCTTTACTCTTTCAATCGCCGGAACATTCATTTCTTTAAGGAGAGAAGCTGAAAGAGTGCCATTTGCAGTAAAGCCATATCTTGTTTGAAAATTTTTTACTCCATTTTTAAGATTATCGTTATACACATCAGTAGAATCCTGTTGCGGTAAATCTCCTGTAATTTCAAGTAATTGTTTTATAGCGATTATTTCCGGAGCAGCAGCTCCTGGCTTAAATTTCTTTACATCCTGTGAAATCGCAGGCCAGCCGCCACTTTTAGCGATGTCTGCATATTTTTTTAATTCCACTAAAAGTAATTTATAAGACTCGTTAATATCAGCAAAATATTTTTCGTCTTTATGTTTTTTATTTAAAAGAGAATCAGTCAGGTAAAGAGGATATTCTTTTTTATAAGGTATAAATCTTTCTATTTCCTTTCTTTTTAAATAGCCTGTTTCAAAATTACTTCGTGTGTACCTGATAAAATTTTCAGTAAGTAAAAGTTCTGTGTTGATAACAGCTTTATCGTGATTGTCTATTACAAGACTATCATCTGCAATGAGGCTGTTCATTGTTTTTTGCAGGCTCTTGATTTTGTTAGAAGTATCTCCCATATAATTCTTTAAACTCCAGAAACCGAAGGTTTGTTCTGTTAAGCCATTTGATGAAAACCAGGCAAACTGGTAATTACGTGTGTTGTAGAAACTGCGAATTCGCCTCGCAACGGAATCAGCAATTTTATTATTAAGTATGTACTTTTCTACATCTGCACTATCAAGAAATAAATCATTGTAGGCATTTTGTTTTGTAATGCTATAATCTCTCTTACTTATCTTTTTTTCTTTTGCAGAAGTAGTTACAGAGGAATTGTCACTGTTATTGTTATTGTTATGGCAGCCAATAAATAAGTTTGCAAAAACAATGATCAGGGTATAGATCTTTTTCATAGGCCGCAAATATACTAAGTCTTTGCTTTATGATTTGCAATTCAAAAGTAGTTTTGCATTATGACGACAACATTTTTAAATTGCAGTTATGCGAAAGTTTGAAGATACTTACCGGCATAAGGGCTTAAGAAAAAAACTGATTGATTCAATAAGAGAAAAAGGAATTACCAGCGAACGTGTACTGGAAGCAATGATGAACATACCAAGACATTACTTTCTTGATACGGCTCTTGATCACATTGCTTACGAGGACCGGGCTTTTCCAATCCAGGAAGGGCAAACAATTTCACAACCTTATACAGTTGCCTATCAAACCCAGGTCTTGGAAGTTGAACATTACGATAAAATACTGGAAATAGGCACGGGTAGCGTTTACCAGGCGTCAGTATTGGCTGAGCTTGGTGCCCATGTATTTACTATTGAAAGACAAAAAAAATTATTTGATCTAAACAGGCAATTTATTCTCAGATCTAAGTATCTCAACATTAAATTTTTTTATGGAGATGGCTTCGAGGGGTTGCCAACGTATGCTCCATTCGATAAAATTCTTATAACGGCTGCAGCACCTTTCGTTCCCCCAAAATTAATTGAACAATTGAAAGCCGGCGGAAAAATGGTAGTTCCTCTTGATGATGCTGGCAAACAAAAAATGATGCGTATTACAAAAAATGAAGATGGCAGCTTTGAAGAAGAAACGTTTTCGAATTTTTCGTTTGTACCAATGCTGAAAGGGAAAAATTGAGGATTAAGAATTGAAATAGATGCTTAATAACTTATGCTTGCTCCTCATACATACCTCTTACAACTTCTCTATAATCGTCGCTGCTTTCTTCGCAATATTATCCCAGTAAAAATTATCAAAAAACTCATGGGTAATTGATTGATTGATATGTATTGCTTCCAGCATTTTCTCTGCAAAGCTTTGCCAGTCGGTATTTGCGCACAACAATAATTTCCCGTTGCATATCTTTTCATCAACACCAATGGCCCCATTAATTGTGGAAACGGCATTGAGGTTGTAGCCCAGGGCTTCCACAAGTTTTGTTTTTATACCGCCACCGTCAGTAACAGGATTTATAAAAACATCCGCACCTTTGAAATATAAATTGATGTCTTCAACAAACCCGGCATATATAATATTCTTTTCAGCATATTGTTTCAATTCATTCATTTCAGAAGGAAGGTTTTTACCACAAATAATTATCTTGTACAAAATGGTTTCTTTGATAAATATTGGATTTATTTTTTCTACAACATTCCTAACAGCGTTAAGATTAGGTTTATAATCAAGAGTACCATTAAAAAGATATAAGACCGTTTCTTCGTTTAAAGAATATTTCTTCAGTAATTCATTTTTGGCAAATACTCTTTCAGATACCGGCGGCGTTGTATTCCAGGAAATACCATAAGTTATCACCGAGGTTTTTTCTGTTGATATCTTGTAACGATTTATAAAATATTCCCTGTCTTTTTGTGAGATACAAAAAGTAAAATCAGCTTTCCTGTGAATATATTTTTCATACTGCCACAAAATTTTCCACCACCACTTTCCTATCGCTCTAAATCTTTCCGCTTCAATATTATGGGAATGTACGATGAGCTTTACATGGCAGAGGCTTTTTAATAAAAGGCCCAGCCAGCCATAGTAAGGATGCTCAATAATAACATGTGAAATATTATATTGCCTGATGATTTTTTTCAATAATCCAAAATAAAATATATTGATATACCGAAGTGGTGTGTACGGGAGAGCATTGATAATTTTATACGTTGCATGAACCGGTAAGTTATCTTCTATAGTAACACAATACAACGCCTGGTGTTTTGAAAAATATTCATTAAAGCTTGCTATACCTTTTTGTCCGCCGAACTTTGCAGGAAAGATTTTATAAGAAACAATACTGAGCACATTTGCCATGAACAAAAAACTTTAATCCGGTAAATTAATATTATTTTGGCGAGAGTATTTTAAACTATTCTTTTCTATGAAAGTGATTTCATTTTTTTCCCGCTTTACCATCATTTGTAATTTCTGTTTTTTACTTTTTATTTTTTTTGGAAAACTTGAAGCAAAAAAGACAGTGATTCATAGTAATGACAAAGCCGTTCCGGTTCCTTTCTTCAAAGACATAATCATTACATTGGGAATCTCTGCAATTATTATTAACCTTCTCATGTGCATTGTATATTCAATACTTGTTATTATCGGGAAGCAACGACTGCTTCCAAAATGGCTTGCCATTGTGAATTTTCTATTTTTGATTTTGCAATTTTTATATTTTTTTTTCAGATAAGCTTCCATAATGATACATAAAATTTTAAGTGACAGACCCACCAAATTATTTGTATTTTTTTCTTGTTTCTTTGTTGCCAATGCTTTAATTGCGGAAGCAATCGGCACAAAACTGTTCTCGCTGGAAGGCCTGCTGGGGTTACATCCGGCTAATTTTACACTTTTTGGCCAAAGCGGATTAGCGTTTACGCTTACCTGTGGTGTTATGCTTTGGCCACTTGAGTTTGTAATCACTGATATTATCAATGAATATTATGGCCCGCGTGCAGTACGGAGAATTTCAATTACTGCAGTTGCGCTTATTGCTTATGCTTTTTTAATGTACTTTATTGCCATTCGGGTACCGCCTGCAAAAGTATGGCTCGATAGCAGCCACAAGCAGGGAGTAGAAAATATTCAACTTTCTTTTAATGCAATATTCGGGCAGAATAATCGAATCATCATTGGCAGCATAGTGGCGTTTTTAGTGAGCCAGGTGGTAGATGTTACCGTATTTCATAAAATAAAAAAAGTTACCGGGGATAAACATTTATGGTTAAGGGCAACCGGCTCTACATTGGTGTCGCAGCTTATAGATAGTTACATTGTATTGTTTATTGCCTTTAGCGGCATTTTTACCTGGCAACTTATTTTGGCAGTAGGGATTATGAATTACCTCTATAAATTTTTCATGGCTATTGTGTTAACCCCGGTAATTTATTTAATTGAAAAGAGAATTGAAAAATATGTAGGACATGAAACTGCAAAGGAAATGAAACAAGCTGCAATGAGCGGTGGCAAAGGATTTGAAAATATACCGGCGGCAGGGTAAGGTGTCAGGCCACTTAAACCAATGAGATTTTTAAACTTAAACCCAAGTGGCCAGACACCTCCTTAATATTTCTCTTTAAGCATTGAAGCAACAATTTTATCAATTGGTAATGTAAC
>JBDTYU010000161.1:0-18316 GCA_040005535.1 Ginsengibacter sp.
TTCTAATAAAATCGTTCAATAAAGCTATAAAGGGAGAGTTGCAGGGGTGGGGAGCCCTGAGGCGTACAGGCAGCGTAAAAGACATAGCAGTTGCAAAATAATTATTTTAATTCCTGTATTTTTTTGCAAAAATATTTTATACTCAACAAATCCTGAGCTGCGTTGTAATATTAACCGGTAATTTTAAAAAACATTCATCTACAATTTGACTTATGAGCTTTCAAAACAAAACAGTATTTATCACAGGAGGTTCCCGTGGTATAGGTAAGGCTATCGCTTTAAGACTTGCAAAAGAAGGTGCCAATATTATAATTGCTGCTAAATCAATTGAAGAAAATCCCAGGCTTGGAGGAACCATTTTTAGCGCTGCTAAAGAAGTAGAAGAAGCAGGTGGTAAGGCGCTTGCTATACAGTGTGATATACGGTTTGAAGAACAGGTACAACAAGCTGTTGAAAAGGCGGTAAGTACTTTTGGGGGCATAGACATTCTTATAAATAATGCTTCGGCAATTTCTTTAAGTAAAATTGAACAAACAGAATCGAAAGCCTTTGGATTGATGCAGGATATAAATGCAAAAGGAACTTTTTTTGTTAGTAAAGCTTGCATTCCTCATTTAAAAAACGGGACAAATGCGCACATATTAAATCTTTCACCTCCTATAAATCTTGACAAAAAATGGTTTACTAACCACCTCGCCTACACGATGAGTAAATATAATATGACGATGATTGCGCTGGGCCTTTCGGGTGAGTTGAAAAAATATAATATAGCTGCCAATTCTCTGTGGCCCAGGACAACTATCGCAACTGCTGCTGTTCGTAATTTACTGGGTGGCGAAAACCTTATTAAAATGAGTCGCACTCCTGAAATAATTGCCGATGCTGCTTTTTATATTTTAAGCATGCCCTCAGCAGAATGCACCGGAAATTGTTTTATAGATGAAGAAGTACTTGCAAAAGAAGGGATAATTGATTTGGATAAATATGCAGTAGTACCAGGAGGAAAACTATATACTGATTTATTTTTATAAAATAAATTACTCAGCTTTATTGAAAGAATTACCTGCTATAATTTTTTCCAATCGGTGGAGTGACGCAGCCATTTTTTCAGAAATGTTATTATATAACGGTAATTCATTTCCTGTATAAATTATAAACAAAGCAAGATATTTCTCACTCTCCTCCATTGAATTTTGTAATGAGAATTTTTGTAAACGATACGCTTCTCTCATTAATCTTTTAATCCTGTTTCTGTCAACTGCTTTTTTAAAATTTTTACTGCTTACCGAAAATGCCGATTGCAAATGTGAAAGATTATTTTCAGGCTGAATATAAATTATCCTTAATGGAAAATATGAAAAGGATTTTCCTTCTTTAAAAAGCAGTTGAATCAGTTTCCTGCTCTTCAGCTTTTCATCAGCCTTGAAAGTAAACCTGTGTTTAATAAAGGAATTTTTATTTAGAGAATGAATAAAATGACCTGTTAGCTAAAATAAAAAAATAGCCTCGCAAAGGAGGCTATTGACTATAATATTTTTACTTGGATTATTTTTTACTTCCGTGTTCATCCGAAACAGTAAGTTTATGGCGTCCTTTTTTTCTTCGGCTCGCTAACACTTTACGTCCATTAGCTGTTGACATGCGTTCTCTGAAACCATGCACACTTTTGCGTCGTCGTTTATGTGGTTGATATGTCCTTTTTTTCCCTGGCATTATTTTTTATTTTTTTCCTTAATAATTTTTTTCATACTCACCAGCGGTCACCATCCTGCTGTTTGTGAAAGGGCAGCAAAAGTAAGGAAAGATTTTAGATTTTGAGCCTATAAATCTATATGAATTGAATTTACTTTTTCACCAAAAAATAAGGCCGAATGCTTATCGAAATCTTTTGTTGAATCAGTAGTAAAAAATTGCAGATGCCCGTTTTTACTGCACTTTTCATCAATTTCCGGATGACGCTCTAAATAATTTTCAAGACTATCGGCTACAATTTCTCCCTGGGAAATTAATTGTACTTCTTTTGGAATATATTTTTCAATTTTCTTCGAAAGCAGAGGATAATGCGTACAGGCAAGTAAAATGGTATCTATCGACAGAGCAGTACTCAATAGTTTATCTATATCCTTCTTTATAAAATAATCTGCACCAGATGAGGAATATTCATTGTTTTCTACCAGGGGAACCCATAAAGGACAGGCATGCTGGTAAACTTTTATATCCGGAAAAAATTTTTCAATTTCAATAGGATAAGATTTAGATTCAATAGTACCATTAGTGCCTAAAACTCCTATTCTATTTGTTTTGGTATAATTACCGATAATTTCCGCACTTGGCCTTATAACGCCCAGCACACGCATGTTACTACGATATTTAGGAAGATCTTTTTGTTGAATAGTTCTCAATGCTTTAGCGGAAGCCGTATTGCAGGCAAGGATTATCAACGGGCAATTTTTTTTTATTAGCCACTCCACTGATTGTAAAGTATATTCATACACAGTTTCGAAAGACCTTGTTCCATATGGTGCTCTTGCATTATCTCCAAGGTAGATATAATCATAAACACCCAACCGTTCTACAATTTCCTTTAGAACTGTAAGGCCTCCATAGCCTGAATCAAAAACGCCAATTGGTGATGATGTACTCATGGCACAAAAATAAACAAGCCACCCTGTTTTAATGGATGGCTTGCCGATGTTATTTTAATTATTTTATTTTGCTTTAGGGGTAACAGTTCCGGGAGTTGGCTCCTTCAAGCCAAGTTTCTTTCTTACTAATGGACCAATGTCACTCGTGGGAGGCATATAAATTAGAGCTTCTCTTGGAAATACATAAGTGTAGGCATTTTCTTTTGCAACTTCTTCAATGGCTACCTGTAATTTCTTTTGTATCGGCAAAGAAAGTTCCTGTCTTTTTTGTTCAAACTGGTTTTGAATTTTTTGATCTATACCACTTAAATCCTGCACCTGCTTTTGAAGGTCTGTCCTTTTCACTTCTTTTAAACTGGCGCTCATCGTAGTTGAATCTTTATAAAATTTTTGAACAGCTTCATTTAAAGTTCTTCTTTGATCTTCTGCATTTTGATAAAGTGATTGTTGGTATTGATCCAGCTGGGTTTGAATACTGGCAGCTTCAGGCATCAATTGGATAACTTCATCAGCACTGATGTAGCCTATTTTTTGGGCATTTGCAATAGTAGAGAATCCAAATAATCCTGCTGAAATTAATACGAGTGTAATGAACTTTTTCATTTTTATTTTTGAGATTTGTTTTTAATAAAGTGTTTAAAAATATATTTTAGGCTGCATCGACCGTGGTGCTTTCGCATTTATTTAACACCCAGTTCCCGCAGCACATCATCGCTCTTGTCCAGTTTTGGGTCGGCAAATATAACAGTTATTCCTTCACTTTTGTCCAAAATAAAATCGTACAATTTTGAAACGGCTAATTTCGAGACAGCATTGTAAACTCTATCCTGTATGGGCTTTATGAGCTCCTGGCGTTTTTTAAAAATATCACCTTCGTAACCAAACCTCTTTCTTTGAAGATCTTTAAGTTCTTTATCATTATTAAATAATTCGTCTTCTCTTTTTTTCTTAAGTTCATCACTCAGCATTACCTGTTCAGCATCATAATCTTTATACATTTTATCAAGTGCCGCTGATTTTTTATCAATCTCCTGCTGCCATTGTTCGCTAAACTGATCCAGCTTTTGTTGGGCAGCTTTATATTCAGGAACTTTTTCAAGAATATATTTAGAATCTATTACTGCATATCGCTGGGCATATGACGCAGCACTTGATACTATAAATGATAAAAATATTATAAGAAATTTTTTCATAATGATGATTTTATTTCTATGCATTATTCAGCTTCCTGACCCAACATGAATGTGAATTTAGCTGCTCCTTTAATACCCGTGTTAGCATTTATTCTATCTAAGCCAATACCATAATCGAAACCTAACAGGCCAAACATTGGCAAGAAGAAACGCATACCCACACCCACCGACCTGCGAAGTTTAAAAGGATTATAATCTTTAAAATTAAACCATCCGTTAGCAGCTTCAAAAAAAGTAAGTCCATAAATGGTGCTGCTTGCACTCGTACTAAATGGATATCTTAGTTCAAGAGTATATTTATTAAAAATAGTAAAAAAGCTACTTGCAGTGCTTATGTCAGGATTAATTTTGGGATCAGAATTATCATAGACCGGATAACCTCTATGGGCAATAATATCATAACCCAACAATCCATAATTATTACTTAAGCCCGCATCACCCAACTGAAATCTTTCAAAAGGTGAAGTGATTGTTTTGTTAGTATATCTTCCCAGGAAACCATATTTAGCAGCAGCTTTCAAAATGAATTGCTTGTTTTTATCAGGACCACGACCCTGGCCAATGGGAACAAACCATTCTGCAGTAAAACGCTCTTTATGAAACTCCACCAGTTTATACTGATCAGCCTTGAGCTGATTTTTATAAAAAGAGACATCTCTAAACATTGAATAAGGCGGCGTAAGCTGAGCACTCAAAATAAAATTGGAACCACTTGTTGGGAATATAGGATTAGGCCCTGCCGAGTTGCGTGCTAATGTTATTTTCAAACTTACATTCGTTGAAATTCCATTGGTTAAGCCCGGAAAAATATTGTAATTACGTAATTTATATCGTTGATAATTCAATTGATAAATAAGAGAGAAATAGTCATCAGGCCACTTTAATTGTTTGCCCAGAGAAAGACTAAATCCTGTGGTTTTAATGAATGAAGAATCTGCATAAGAGCGGTCATAGAAACCGGATGGGCTATATGCATTTGCATACTTTGTGTCATAGTAACTTATGGTAAAAGAATTGCGTTTTTTTCCCCCCAGCCAGGGTTCGGTAAAAGAAAAATTATACGACCGGAACTGCTTGCCGTTGCTTTGCCCCCTTAAACTTAATTTTTGGCCATCACCACTGGGCAGGGGACTCCAGGCTTTCTTTTTAAAAATATTGTAGATAGAAAAATTATTAAAAGTAACACCCAATGTTCCTGTTAAGCCAATGCCACCGCCAAAGCCCGCAGAAAGTTCTAACTGATCAGAAGATTTTTCTTCGAGGCCCCATGTTATATCAACTGTTCCATCTTCAGTATGGGGATCTATACCCGGATTTATTTTTTCAGGATTAAAATAACCAAGCTGTGATAATTCACGTTGTGTTCTTATGATATCTGCACGGCTAAATTTTTCTCCGGGAATTGTACGCAGCTCACGGCGTATTACATAGTCTTTTGTTTTGTCGTTACCGGTAATTTCAACTTTGCCAATGGTTGCCTGTGGCCCTTCAACAATACGTATTTCATGGTCAATAGTATCGTTATAAACAGCCGTTTCAACCGGGTCGATTCTAAAAAATAAATAACCATCATCCTGGTAAAGACTACTTATGTCACCACCTTCAGGTGATGGCTGCTTTCCTAATTTTTTATTAAGGGTTTCTGCATTATAGATATCTCCCTTTTTTATACCCAGAAAAAAATTCAGTAATGAATCAGAATATTTAGTATTTCCTTTCCAGCTTATATTTCCAAAATAATAACGATGTCCTTCATTGAGTTTTATAGCTACATCAATGTTACCCTGGTTACTATAAGTTGTATCATTTAAAATTACAGCATCACGAAATCCTAATGAATTGTAATAGTCTAAAATATGCGCTTTGTCTTCCACGTATTTTTTTTCATTGAATTTAGCAGAACTCAATAATTTAAAACGGAAATACGGATCAAGCAATTCTTTTGTTTTGGAAGGAATAAGATAGCCGTTGGTACGCAGGTATTCATTAAAAGTAATTCTATTGCTTTTAGTGGAATCAAAAACATTTTGATTGTTGGATGAAAATAAAGTGAACTTGCTTTTTTCTTTAGTTCCCTTCATTTGTTTTTTTAATTTCAGGTCACTTACAGATTCATTTCCTGCAAAATATATTTCATTTATGCGAACCTTTCCATTCTTATTGATAACAAAAATGATGTTAACTGCGTTAGTGGCTTTAGTATCCTTCGTTTCATTCACTTTTACATCTACATTTCTATACCCCTTATCAATATAAAATTTCTTGATAATCCCCACTGCAGACCGCTTCAGATTCTCAGTAACCCTTGTTAATTTACCTTTTGCAAGGCCAAGTTTTGGTGTGAGATCATCAGCCTCACCTTTACTTGCACCTTTGAACTTAAAATTGGTTAGGCTTGGCCTGTCGGTAATATTTATCTCGACTGATAGTTTATTTCCCACGAGACTCGTAAAGTATATTTGCACATCAGAAACAAGACTTTGTTTCCATAAATTAGAGATAGCTCTGGAAAAATTGTCTCCGCCAGGTATCATTAATTTGTCACCTATGGCAAGCGCTGAGATAGAAATAATAAGATTTGGATCAAAAGACTTTGTTCCCGTTACTTTAATATCAGATATTATATATTCTTTGGGGGATTTTGCATTGAAAATATTTTCAAGATCAACGTTTACTGAAACAGGAACGGTATCTTTTGATAAGCTACCAACAGGCTTTTGTAAAGAGAAAATCGTATCGGAAACATGCTGCGAATCCGGAATATTTATTGAACCAACACTTGAATCGGACGAAACCTGGCCTGAAGAATTAGTGTTGGCAGTAATAGCTATAACTACTAAGAATAAAATCTTGTAGATTTTGTGCATCAAATAAGTTTTTATAAGGTGGCAAGTTAAAAGCAATATTTAAAACTATTTGTTAAATCACCCGCATTAGAAGGGTAAAATAAGACTGGATATAAGATTAATAATAAACGACTTCATTTTGTAAATATTAAAGTTGCTCGCTTGTTTTTCCAAATCGTCTTTCACGGTTTTGAAAAGCCAGAAGCGCTTCATATAAGTTCTCTTTTTTAAAGTCAGGCCAAAGCGTATCAGTAAAATACAATTCACTATAAGCAAGTTGGTAAAGTAAAAAATTACTGATGCGATACTCACCGCTTGTACGAATCATAAGTTCAGGATCGGGGAAAGAAGCTGTGCATAAATATTTTTCAAAAATTTCGCTGTTAATTTGCGCCGGTTCAAGTTTTTCTTTTTTCACTTCAACTGCAATTTTTTTTATTGCATTGATAATTTCCCAACGGCTGCTGTAGCTCAATGCCATTATAAGATTGAGCCCTGTATTCTTTCTAGTTGCTTCGCAGGCTTCATCCAATTCTTTTCTTGCAGATAAAGGCAACATTTCTATATTACCAATTACGTGCAGCCTGATGTTATTTTTGTTAAGTGTTGTTACTTCCTGTTTTATAGTTTGTATCAGCAACTCCATTAAGCCGGTTACTTCATCTTTTGGCCTATCCCAATTTTCTGTACTAAAAGCATATAGCGTAAGAAATTCAATACTTAATTCCGCACAACCTTCCACAATATTTCTTACGCTTTCAACGCCATTATAATGCCCATACAGCCGGTCTTCGCCTTTTTCCTTTGCCCAGCGCCCGTTACCATCCATAATTATGGCAATATGCCTGGGAAGCTTTTCAGCATTTAATTTTTCTTTGAGGCTCATTGTTATTTAAAATAAGAAGTCAGGCAAAATAAGCCTGACCTGGGTTGTAAAAGTAAGAAAATACTACAAACGAAATACTTCACTTATCTAATTAAAAAGTCAAAAAGATTTTCCGTATGTTTTTTTGCTTTTAAATAATAATCAAATGATTGACCCATCGCATTCTCTTGAAGAATCTTTTTTAAAAATACTATTCTAAAGGAATGTTTGGATTACTGATTAGCGGGCAGTAGGGCAACGATAAGACAGAATATTGAATGATATTCCAATTTCTGCGATAGCGTATTGGTCTTTTTGCTTGCTGAAGCCACGCTGGCGGCCTTCAACACCAATGGGAGTGCCTGTTTCAAATGATCTGTCCTGTAAAATTGCTGCAATGCCCGAACCGGTTGAAGTAAATTTGTCTATACCTACATAAGTTTTGCTCACATCATCAAGGTAATCTGTAGTTGTAAAACGATGGGAAACTTCGAAAGAGACATTTACTTTCTCAGTTACAGCATATTTTACTCCAAAGCCAATAGGAACACAAATTGCCATAGGGCCATATGCTTTTCTTTTCTGGTAAAATGTTTCGCCTTCAGTATTCAAAGGACGTAGAAAGTTTTTTTCACCGTTATAAAAAGCATAAGGGTCGTAACTAAAGATACCGACACCTAACGTTGCATAAGGGGTAAAATTGTGATTGATATCGGTAGGAATAAATTTGAAAAAATTAAAATCACCTCTTATAGCAAATTCAAAAATATTTGTATTAAAACTTAGGTTTCTCCTGCGTTGAAATTCATTTTGACTGTATTGATCACTATAACCAAGTTGAGCGAAATGTGCTGCCAGGCGAAGAGCTGTATAATTGCCGAACTGTTTTCTAAAAAATGCCCCTAACGCAATTTTTGGCCTGTTTACTGCTGCCCTGTTGTTGAGATCGCCAAAGTAATGTGCCGCCCCAATGGTAACACCATATTCTCCTTCCTGTATAGATTCAAATTGTGCGTGTGCTTTAATGCAAAAAGCAATTGGAACAATCAGGATAACAAAAAATTTTTTCATAATAGGTGCAAAATAAAAAAAACACTGTTAGTAAAACGAAGAAACACTCTTTTAATTATATAGCAAGTTAAAGTTTATATTAATTCCTTTTATCAAGACCCCATGATAATTTACTGCGAAGTGTTTGCAAAAAATTATTTTCATTGAGTCGTACGAGATTAATACCAAAAGTTTCTTTGTGAATTGCAAGTAAAACTTCTTTGGTTACAATTTCACGACGGCTGTCAAGCGTACATAAGAACCCATCTGTGCGACCTTCAATTTCAAAAGAAAGAATCGTATTATCGGGGATTACCAGTGGACGTATATTTAAATTATGTGGCGAAACAGGTGTTATTACAAAGCTTGCAGATTCGGGGAAAACCACCGGGCCATTACAGCTTAATGAATAACCTGTAGAACCTGTAGGTGTTGATACAATCAGGCCATCGGCCCAATAGGTGTTTAAAAATTCACCATTTAAATATGTGTGAATTTTAATCATGGGTGAAGTATCTTTTTTATGAATAGTAAATTCGTTAAGCGCGTAGGCAACACCTTTAAATAAAGGCATGTTAGCATCCAGGTGAAGGAGCGTTCTTTTATCAAGCATAAATGTACGTTGTACCAACGCTTTCACTGCCATGTGCAATTCATCTTTACCAATGCTTGCCAGGAAACCCAACCGGCCGTAATTAATTCCAAGAACAGGAATTTCTTTGTCGCCAACAAACGTTACTGCATCAAGCAAAGTTCCATCCCCGCCAAGGCTTATCAGGAAATCAATATCTTCAAGATCTTCGGGGCAATTAAAGGTTGAATACTTGTTGTGGATATTTATTGAAGAATAAAACTGGTTGAAAAAATTCTGGTAAACGACAGGCTCAATTTTGTAATGAACCAATTCAGCAAGGAGTAGTTTTAATCCTTCCTGTTGATTAGCTTCCAAACCCCGGCTATAAATAGCTATACGCATAATAACATATACAGGAAGAATGTATTCTTTTAAAAACTTCTGATAAAAAATAAACTAATTGTGTAAAAATAAACCCTTTTGACCTAACTGGTTGAAACTACATTCAATACTCAGTTTATAATCATACAGTGTGATAATATCAATACCAAACCCACCTGAATATAAAAACCTGTTATTAAGTCTTGTATTAAAATTATTTTGGCTATAAACATATCCTGCATCAAAAAATGTTTTTCCATAAATTGTAAAGGGCAGCTTATTGTATGTTTTGGATTTTAAAAAGGTAGGGATATTAAAATGCAAAAGCCTTTTTTTAATATCAAACTTTCCAAGGCCAAATGCAACTCCATCTATTGCAAAATATTCATCACCCCGCAAATAATCTTCAAGGTATCCTACTGCTCTTTGGTTGATGTAAGGCTGGTTGAATGGAACTTCAACTTGCCCGGTGAAACGTGCACTTGAATACCAATTATGCCTATGTGAAAAGTATTTATTGAATGTAGTTCTAATGATAAACCGGTTAATGCCGCCTTTCAATTCCAGGCCCCGTTTTAGAAGAAAAAGCGATGTTGCATATCCTTTCAGAGGGTAAAGAATATTATCAACATCAGTGAATTGAACCCTATACCCAACTTCTAAAAAATTTTGAGATGATGAGGTGTTATTAAAATATGCAGGGTTGTATTGGTGTGTTAGCAGAGAATCATCGACTTTTATATGCCTGAAAGAAACTGAAAATATTTCTTTTTTCTTTATGGCTTTTCTTGAACTATATGCTGCTGTTACATACCATTCATTTTTTACAAAGTCATCGTTTTTATAATAAATTAAATTGTTGTTGTAATCTGTTTTATAGGGAATTTGCCTTGTTTGCAAAAAGCCTGCTCCAAATATTACTCCTTCTGATAATGCAGAATTAGTATATGGCGCTTTATATTCAAACGAAATATTCCTGTTAAATCCATTAATGAGTGCAAGAGTAAGCTGATCATTTCTGCCGCTAATATTGTAGTAATAAAGACGTACACCGTAATTAACACGTTTAAGGCTTCCGTTATATTTAACGAGCCATTCATTAAATGACCTGTCTGCAAGCTGGAATGAGGGAATAGGGATAATATACCATCGCTCTTTCACCGCAACGTGTATATCAAAATCAAACTCATTAATAATCTCAGGAGTTACTTTAACTTCAATAAAAAGTGTTGTGTTGTAAATCTGGTCATGTGCCTTTTGCAATTGTTTTCCTAACGTTTCAATAAGTATTGAATCCCCTGTTTTAAAATGCAATTCTCTTAAAATAATATAAGATTTCGTTTTCTTATTGCCGGTTATAACAACATTGCGTACACGCAGTTTTGATACTGAGTCTGTAGGATGAAGTTTTTGTATGGCAGAAGAATCAGCAGTTGGAAAACTTGTATCCTGCCCTAAAACAGCAAAATTTATACAGCTTAAACAACAAACGATAAGTATTTTTTTTCTGATGATAAACAGGTGGTTTTTTTCGCTAACAAAGAAAGCAAAAATAAAAATGAAATTTATATGGCAGGGGCTAAATAATGCAGTTATTTAAATATCCAGGTAATTCATTAAATGACGATAATTGTTATCAATTTCATTTTCAAACAATTCCTCACCCGAATAATAACTTACGGTATATTCATATCTTTCAAAAGAAGCAATGACGGTTGATATTTCTTTTTTATTTAAATGAATAGTTACCTGCAATAGCGCTGAATCTGGCTTGCTTGTTATATTTAAATGAAGAATAACTGCACCGTCACTTTCTACAATACGGCTAATTTCGGAAATAGCAAACCGGCTGCGTTCCATTTCAAGTACAATGACAGCGCCTGTTTCATTCGCTCCTGAAAAATTTCCCAGGGCTGCGAGCAGTGCCTGAGCAGCGATAGTCCCCATCAATTCATTGGCTTCATTTACTACAGGAATTACATTTGTTTGATAATAATTACTTACAGTAACAGCATTTAAAAAATGTTTGTTGAAATTTACGGATGCGGGTATAAAATCATTTTGAAAAAACTCGATTGGTATCTTTTTATTTTCTTCATCAATTAAATCATCTTCACTTATTAAACCCAAATATTTTTCTTCTGATACTACCGGTAAGTGCGTTATTTTAAAATCGTTCATCAGCTGAAGCGCCTTCGACACCGTATCATTCAATTGTAGTTGCGGTAAAATATTATTAGTAAGTTCATGCGCTAACATGATGGGCGTTTCGATTAAAATGTTATAAAATTGACAGTGTGTTACTATACAGACAGCAAAAACTAATGAACTGTTGCAAACGGCACCAATAATTTTGAAATAAAGCCGCTAAGAATTTTATTAAACTCTTCAGGAACTTCCATCATGGGGGCATGACCGCACTTATCAATAAAATGAAGTTCACTATTTGGAATAAGCTTATGAAATTCTTTGGCAACAAACGGTGGTGTAATAGTATCGTTGTTACCCCATATCAAACAAGTTGGCTGTTTAATCTGACTTATTTCTTCGCCTAAATTATTCCTGATGGCAGACTTTGCTAAGGAAATTATTTTGATCACTTTAATTCTGTTATTGGTTATTTCAAAACATTCATTCACCAGTTCCTCTGTCGCCATTGCAGGATCATAAAAGGTTAGCTGGGTTTTTTTACGGATATATTCTTTATCCCCGCGTTTAGGATAACTGTCTCCCATGCCGTTTTCAAATAAGCCAGAGCTGCCGGTGAGCGTAAGAGATTTTATTCTTTCAGGATGCTTTAAAATATACACGAGCGCAACGTGGCCCCCAAGCGAATTACCCAATAGATGAATATTTTTATAATCGCGGGTTTCAATAAATTTATAAACAAACTTTTGCAAACCACCTACGGTAGTATGCAGCAGGTCTAATTCAAATAATGGTAATATAGGAACAACCACCTTATTGGTGTTTCTGAAATGCTCAATAAGATGCCCGAAATTGCTTAATGCACCAAACAAACCATGCAGCAAAACCAGTGGTTCACCTTCCCCTGCTTCTATAAACCTGAACTTGCCTTCTTGTAGAATTTGATAATCCATTGATGCGCTATGGCGTATTTGTGTTTTTAGATGCAGCTATATAACGCTAAAATAAATATTTCTATGCAAAAAAGCAGCGAAATAATATTTGAGAAGTATTTTGCTTATGCAGGATTTTTCGCTATGTTTTCAAAAAAGCTTTCTAATTGTATAAACATATCTTTAAAGAATGGTATAATATTTCCAAGATTGTTGATGATTTTAAAGCCCCAGGGTGCCACATATTTATAGACAACAGAGCCTGCAACTACCTCTGGCTTCAGGATAAGGAGCTTTTCAGCAAAAAACAAAATAACGCTAAATATAATTGTATAAATAATAAGATAAAGTACAATACCTCCCAATCTATCTAACCAGCCAAGCATAGCAAAGTCTATTGTTTTTTTTATAATCTTCGCACCCAGGCCCACCAATAATATTACTGCAATAAATACCACCACGAAGGAAAGAACAGGCAGCCACTTTGAGGCAGCTACAACATTTTTTTGTAAATAAGCAGCAACTATTGCCGATAGTTTAAGGGCAGCAGCAAGGCCGATGATGAAAGCAATCAAAGAAAAGATACCTAAAATAAAGCCTTTTTGCAGTCCTTTAAATATGGCGAGAATTATAATAAAAATGAAAGCAATATCAATTACCATAACAAAATAATTGGTGTATCAGGTCTGCATTATCAGCAATTACTTTAATGATTTAATTAATTCTTTATAGCTAATATTTCCTTTACTATAGCTGCAATCGTTTTGCTATCTGCCTTGCCGCCAAGTTGTTTATTGGCCATCCCCATCACTTTCCCCATATCGGCCTGTGAAGTGGCGCCGGTCTCTTTTATAATAGCCGCAATAACTTCTTTAAGTTCTTCTTCAGTTAACTGCTTTGGCAAAAACTTTTCAATAATTTCAATCTCTTCTCTTTCTTTTTCTGCCAGGTCGTTGCGGTTTTGCTTTTCAAAAATGTCGAGCGATTCTTTACGTTGCTTCACTAATTTTTGCAGCAATTTTATTTCATCATCATCTTTAACTTCTCCACTAAAACCTTCAGAAGTTTTTAAATTGATAAGAGCAGCTTTAATAGCACGCAAAGACCGGAGAGATTTTTCATCTTTAGCGAGCATTGCAGTTTTTAAGTCTCCCATTACTTTTTGTTCTAAACTCATTATAGTTTTTTTTGTGTTTATAAAAAAAAGGATTAAAACAAGGCATATCCCGATGGCTATAGAGTACCCGCTTTATTCCTTTCCATTTCAATGTCTATAAATTTTTTATGAAAATCTTTTGCAAAAGATTTTATGTCATCACTTAGCACATCATGTTTTGTAGCCCTTTGAAAAGACTCGCCCATTGTAGTTAAAACCTGATAATAAAAATCGGCCATTTCATCTATCATCATATCTTTTGTCCATAAATCAATGCGCAGTGCAGATTTATCAACCGCATCCCAAAAAGCAATAAATAACGCTTTTGCTTTTTGTGGTGATTCTGCAGGGCTGCCCGATGCACTCCAGGTTATTTGTTGCGGAACTTTATCATCATTAAGCTGAACAACGATATTTATATTTGATTCTGTCATAGTAGGTGCAAATTAATACTATTGGGCATTTCATAAAAAACGATATTCATAAATCCATTGAGATTATTGAACGATTGTTTTTTCAATAATATTCCAAAAAAAGTTAGCAGTAATATCCCAATTATATTTTTCTGCATGTAATTTTCCTTTTTCAATTAATGATTTCCTTAAATTTTCATCCTTGAAAATGAGCATCATCTTTACCGCAAGGTCTTTAAAATTTTGATAATTTGCATATAACGCAGCATCGCCGCATATTTCATACATAGCGCCGGATGTGGATGTGATAACAGGAACACCACTTTTCATTGCTTGTAATGGTTGTGTGGCAAAGCTTTCAAAAAGTGAAGGATATACCATTGCATAGGCTGATGCTGTTACTTCCGCGAGTTCCTGCTTCGGAAGGTGTTCTAAAAGTTTTACATCTCCTTTAAACCTAAAACCTCGAAGGTCTTCAAGAAATTCTTCATGCATCAATCCAGGCTTACCTGCAATTAACAATTGCATATTACTCTTTTGCCTTTTTTTAAATGCCGAAAATGCTTTGAGTAAATTCAGCAGATTTTTATTCGAACCGATTTCACCGGTATAAATAAAATATTCATTACCGTTAGTATATTTCGCTTTTATATTTTCTCTTTCCTCAATAAAGACTGGCTTAAAATATTTATTAACTCCCGGGTAAACAACTTCTATTTTACCAGGGTGTATTTTATATTGTTTTAAAATCTCTGATTTTTCGAACATTGAAAAAGTAATAATCGTTTTTGCTTTTTTTAAAAACCGGGGTATAATTTTTTTATAAAAAGAAAGGTTTCTTTTTATATTAGAAGAATAATGAATAAAACCAGGATACGGAGTTATTAATAGCTGTGGAATTTTAGTAACCAAAGAACAAAAGGATTTACTTATAAAAATATCAGCTTTATATTTTTTTAAAATAGCAGGAATTTTAATGTTGTACCAAAGGAACAATTTAATTAAACTCCTTCCTTTATAATCGATTACTACCTGTATTGCATTCGGGGGGAAAATTATTGAATCGTAAGGTTTAACGGAAATAAAAATAAACTTGTCTTGTAAATGTGATTTTGTAATTCTAATGAATGTTTCGTAAATGAAATTTTCTTCACAATCATCTTTTAGAATAAAACTTGTATTAACTGCAATTACCATAATAAAGTCTCAGGAACTAATATCATGCATCTGGCATATTGCATCATCTCAGTACTTTTAATTTTACAGTTTCAATAAGCGTTTCGCTAACACTCAAAATATCAAACTGGTAATCATCAATTATAATGCGGTCTTTTTGCCTGGGAATTGATTCATGCTGGCTTATAATATATCCTGATAAAGTTTCGGTTTCTTCGTTTTCCCTGAATTCCATTTTATATTTATCAATGAGGTAATCAAGCTCGAGTCTTCCGCTTAAAATGTACTCATTGGTTGAAATTTGCTTATCAACAAATTCTTCACTGGTGTCGTATTCGTCATTAATATCACCAAAAATTTCTTCCAATAAATCTTCCATAGTTACAATCCCGGCAGTGCCCCCAAATTCATCAATTACCCACGCAATACTTTTTCTTTCTTTGCTGAATTTATCAATGAGGTCGGTGGCGCTCATACTTTCCGGAACAGTTGGTATAGGAAGCAGTATAGAACGCAGACTTAGGGGACTTCTAAACATGTCGAGCTGGTGAATATATCCCTGTATATTATCAATGTTTCCTTCGTACACCACGAGTTTGCTAAGCTTGGTTTCTATAAAGCGATTCTTTACTTCTGCCAGTGAAAAGTTGATGTCAATGGATTCAATTTCTTTTCTTGGAATAAGACATTCTCTTATTTTTATGTCAGATAGAGACAAAACATTCTCAAACAATTCATTGTTCATTTCTTCATTGTCTTCGTTATCATGCATCTTACTTTGCTGAATAAAATGCTCAAGATCTATTTTTGTGAATGGCTCATTTTTATTTTGAAGCTTTACATTAAAAATATATTTAAGCATCCACTCTGCAATGTTTACAAAAAATGAAGCGATCCACGCAAACATCGAATAAAAAAACTGTACAATAAAAGTGATGACACTGCTGCCAACGATTGCATTTCCTTTTGCACGAAAAAAGGCTTTAAATATAAATTCAAAAAGTAAAAGTAAAACGGTTGATATTATCGTTTCAACAGCAAGTTTTAAAAAAGGATTATCAATGCTCCAGTATTTCCAGAAACTATCGAGAATATCGCTCCAAAGCAATCCATAAACTACCAGTAAAATATTTAAAGCAACAAGTGTAGTGCCTATAAAGCGGGCAGGCTTTTCCATAAAAGCTGCCCACGTTTTACCTGAATAGCTACCTTGTTTCTTTCTTAATTCGATTGTCAATTTACTTACAGAAACGAATGCAATTTCTATTCCTGCAAAAAAACCAATAAGAAATAAGGAGGCTGCAATAGCTATAAGTGTCGTCCAGTCCATGTTACAAAAATATAAAATTGAAAATGAACATCCCTTTAAATTAATCTTTATCAAGAAATGCAGATACTATTCTTTCAGCTTCAAGACAGGCGGTTTCAAAATCTTTATTAATAACAACATTTTCAAAATGTTTTTTGAATGTCATTTCAAAAGACGATTTACTCACCCGTGCCTGTAGAGATTCTTCCGTTTCGGAGCCCCGGCTTTGGAGCCTCGTCCTCAATTCTTCCAATGAAGGAGCCTGTATAAAAACTGAGATTGTATTTACTGGGTATTGCTGCTGGACATGAATAGCCCCCTGTACATCAATGTCGAGTACGGGCACTTTTTTTTGAGACCAGATGCGTTCAATTTCTGATTTTAATGTGCCATAATATTTTCCTTCATATACCATTTCCCATTCTAGAAATTCTTTATGATGAATTTTTTCTTTGAATTCTTTTTCGGAAATAAAATAATAATCCACGCCTTCTTTTTCATTACCACGAGGCTTCCTTGTAGTAGCTGAAACTGAAAATGCCAGTTGCGAATACTTTGTAAGAAGGTAATTAACGATAGAAGTTTTACCTGCACCTGAGGGCGCTGTAATCAATATGAGTTTGTTGTATTGTTTTGTCATTTTCTATTCATTCTGTAATTAGCAGGCGGTCAATTTTCATTGACTCATTTGTCATTGGGTCATTTTAATTGTATATGACTTTTAATGACTATTGACTTATTGTACCATTGAGAAACATTGTCTACAGCCTCTCAATTTGTGCCCCGAGTTTTCTCAATCTTTCATCAATGTTTTGGTACCCCCTGTCAATTTGTTCAATGTTTTGAATAACACTTTTTCCTTCTGCACTTAATGCTGCAATTAACAAAGCAACCCCGGCTCTTATATCAGGACTGCTCATTTGTATTCCTCTTAATGAGTGCTCTCTCTCAAGGCCTATTACCACTACTCTGTGTGGATCGCACAAAACAATATGCCCCCCCATTTCGATAATTTTATCAACAAAAAACAAACGGCTTTCAAACATTTTCTGATGTATAAGAACACTGCCTCTTGCCTGTGTTGCAACTACTAAAATGATGCTTATTAAGTCAGGTGTAAATCCAGGCCATGGATGGTCGGATATTGTAAGAACAGAGCCATCTAAAAAAGTTTGTATCTCGTAAACTTCCTGTTGAGGAATATGAATGTCATCACCTGTAAAATTCATTTTAATGCCAAGCTGCTGAAATCTTTCAGGAATTACGCCAAGATGATCAATGCCCGCATTTTTAATAACTATATCACTTTGGGTCATAGCAGCAAGGCCTATAAAAGAACCTACTTCAATCATATCAGGAAGAATGGTGTGGGTTGTACCATGCATTTCTTTTACTCCTTCAATCAAGAGCATATTGCTGGTAATGCCAGAAATTTTTGCGCCCATGCTGTTAAGCATTTTGCAAAGTTGTTGTATGTATGGCTCACATGCAGCATTATAAATAGTAGTTAAGCCGGTAGCCATTACGGCCGCCATGATAAGATTAGCAGTTCCTGTCACACTGGGTTCTTCAAGCAAAAGATAAGCCCCTTTAAGTTGTGAAGTATGCAGATGAAAAAATGATGCATC
>JBDTYU010000162.1:0-14226 GCA_040005535.1 Ginsengibacter sp.
ACAGCATCTTTATTAGGTTTATTCGGAGCCAATGGTTGTGCAAGCTTTGCATACTTCAAAGCATTTTTATAATCACCATTCGCAGAGTAACCTCTTACCAGGCCCATATCAGTTGTAAATTGACCGGGATTTTTTTGAGCATTCATCTTAAAAACTTCCAATGCTTCTTTTGATTTTTTATCAGTTAACAACTGGCGTCCATATTGATGAAGCTCCAGCATGCTTCCCAATGGCAATGCCTCTTTCATCTGTGCATCTGCTTCAGCAGTTTTACCTTGCTTTTGAAGGATCATTGCTTTTGTGCTTAATGTTTTGAAATTTTTTTGTCCTACGAAAACTCCATTGATGGAATAATCACTCCATAATAAAGCTTCTTCAGGGTCGTCATGAGCTGCCGCAAATTGTGCAGCCTGTACCCAGCTATCGGGTGTAAATCCTTTGTCAGATCTTAATTCATTTCTAAACATTGCCAACTGCGTTTTCACATAATCAACTTCTACCTTAAATGGAATTTTTAATTTTTCCCACATCAGTGCTACAACAGCGCTGTTTTCTGTTTCATTCATAAATTCATATTTCAGCCATTCAACACTTTCATTCAAAGGAATTGTTTTTACGGTGACACGAAGCGCATCTTCCTTTTGATCATAAAAAAATGAACCCCATGATGTATTATTATTACTAAAGATCAATGTTGCATCTCCATTACCCATTGCTATAAAAAAAGCATAGGTGCCTGCATGCAAAGACTTCCCTTCCACCATCACATCAGTACTGAAAGTTATCGTCGTGTTTTCATTAGCACCGGCTCGCCATGGAGCTGCTTTACTTGTACCGAAGCCAAGATCGGTAAAGCCGGCCTGTACAAGATTATTCCATATTTTTCCTTCCCTTCCTTTTACACCCGGCCTGTCGTAATGAATAGTTACATCGGTGATGCCAATACGTTCACTCACCGAAGCTTTTTTATTGTCGCCGTTAGGAGGAATCGTAAGATTTTGGGCAGTAGTTGTAAGCATGCAGCATACTAACAAAACGAATAGATAAATTTTGCTTTGCATAAAATATATTTTAGATAATAAAACTAAACTATAGAAAAGCAGGTTGCATTTTTTTTATTTAAACGGCAGATATAAATGAAATAAGTTGATAATATTTCAATCGTACCCTTTAACTTCGTAAGAGCTTATGAATAAGAAATAATTCTTCCACAAATTTTATTGAATGCGATTTACAATTCATTTAAGAAATTACGATTTTGATTTTTCTAAGAAAATATTTCAACCGAAAATGTTTTTAAAATTCCTTTTAACTTTTAAAAATTGCTGTATGAAAGAAAATTTTGTCCAATGGTTTATTAAATACAAGGCGGTAAGCATGTTTATGTTGGTAAATCTATTTGCTATAACTGCTATGTCACAAATTACTGTAAACGGAAAAGTTACCGGCAAAGACGGAGACGGTATTTCTGCGGTTTCAGTAATAATTAAAAATACAACGTACGGTACGTCTACTGATGGCAATGGTAACTATGTATTAATTGCTCCAATAAGACCAGGAAATTATGTATTGAGATTTTCCGGTATTGGACTTAAATCTGCGGAGCAAACTTTAAACGTAGGAAGCAATCAAAACTACACCGCAGGTATTCAACTCGCCAATGATGTTTTAGGCCTTGATGAAGTAATAGTAACTGGTACTTCATTAGGAACAACACGAAAACAATTAGGCAGTTATATCAGCACCGTAAATGCAGATGAATTGACGAAAGGAGCCACCAGCAATGTGTTAGCTGCTTTGCAAGGCAAAACTGCAGGAGCTCAAATCATTCAAAATTCAGGTGATCCCGCAGGGGGCATTTCGGTAAGATTACGTGGCATCAGTTCTATTTCAAGTTCTTCAGAACCATTATATATTATTGATGGGGTAATCGTAAATAACGCTACCAATCGTGTAACAAATACTTCAGGCAATTATGATGGAAATAATTTTGTAGGGACTATTGGCGAGAACAGGTTGGTAGATATTAACCCTGCAGATATTGATCACATTGAAGTTTTGAATGGAGCTGCCGCCGCGGCAATTTATGGCAGCCGGGCAAATGCAGGTGTTGTTCAGATATTTACAAAGCGCGGGAAAACAGGTGCACCATTGGTAAGTTTTACAACAGGAATTACATTAAGTGAACTTAGAAAAAAAATTGATGTAAACAAGGCACCCATTAAGTTTGGAGGTACTCCTGATGTGCAAACGCAGGATATACTCACTCCGACTTTGGTAAATACGACTCCGGTAACAAGATATGATTACCAGGATTATATTTTTAGAACAGCAATCGGAACAGATGATAATGTTTCCGTTGCAGGTGGTACTGATAAAACAAAATACTTTGCTTCAGCTTCATATTTTTTCAACCAGGGCATTGTAAAAAATACCGATTTTCAACGTTATAGTTTCCGGCTGAATGTTGATCAAACATTGAATGACTGGATCAGTTTTAATATGGGCCTTAATTATATAAATAGTTCGGCAAATGAAAAGCCAGATGGAAATTCATTTTTTTCTCCAATGAACTCTGTTACGATCCTTGGTAATTTTCATAACATTTTTGAAAGAGATGCTAATGGTAATTTAAAGGCGGTAGGAGAAAGAGGCCGTACAAATCCGGTGTCCATAATTGAAGATGTAAAACAAAAACAAATTACTAACCGGGTATTAGCGAGTGGGGGGTTGAAATTAAAAATTATAAAAAATCTCACGCTTGATTATAACATGGGAATTGATAATTACACCCAGTTAGGCACTACTTTAATTCCTCCCTATGCGTACAATGTAGGAGATGGTTTTTATGGAGGTGGCATTACATTAGATGCTGCCCGTAATGGTTATGCCAGTACTGCTAATAATAATTTTTTTGCAATAAATCATGATGTAAATGCTACCTATACAGCCAACATTACATCGAACCTCGGTTCAACAACACAGGTTGGCTTCTCACAGCAATATGAAAAAAATAATTATAGCCTTTTCCAGGGCAGGGGTCTTGCACCTTTTATAGAAACTGTAAATGCTGCAGCAACTATTTTGCCGGGTGCTGATGATAGGAGTGAGTTCTCAGTATCAGGCGCTTTCTTACAACAGAATTTCAAATATAAAAATCAGTTGTTTATAACCGGGGCAGTAAGACTAGATGGCTCTTCAATTTTTGGAGCGAATCAGCGTAACCAGGTTTATACCAAAGCTAGCGGAAGCTATGTGTTATCTTCTGCTGATTATTGGAACGAGTTGAGTGTTTCTAAATGGTGGGATCTTTTAAAATTTCGAGTAGCTTATGGTGAAAGCGGTAACCTCACCGGCATTGGGCCTTATGCACGTTTCAATACATACTCTCCTTCCACCTTTTTAGGAAAATCTGCTTTAAGCGGCAGTACAGTTTTAGCAAATTCTGATATCAAGCCTGAACGCCAGCAGGAATTAGAATTCGGTACCGATATGGCTTTTTTCAATGGAAGACTTTCCTTTACTATGAATGTTTATAATAAAAAAGTAAACGATCTTTTAATTAACAGGGTATTTGCCCCTACCACAGGTTTCAGCAGTTTCCTTAATAACCTTGGCTCTTTAGAAAATAAAGGGTTTGAAATTGTTTTAGGCGGAACACCTGTTTCGGGCAAAAATTTTAAATGGAACATCAACGCACTTTTTAACCATAACAGGAATAAAGCGACCAATATTGGAGCAGCGTTAACGCTCTTCAGCACTAACGGAGGTGCTCCGGTTGCCATTCTGCAGGGACAGCCAATAGGTGTGTTCTATGGAACTTTCTTTGCAACCGATGCAGATGGAAGCCAATTAAAAAATGCAAAAGACATTCCCGTTATATCAAGGGGCACTCAAATTAGTCCATTGAATTATACTTTGGACAAAGCAGGTTCGGTAGCTGCAACAGGTACTGTTCTGCGAAAAATTATTGGAGATCCAAACCCTGATTATACCGCTACTTTGGTCAATGAATTTTCATATAAAAAATTGAGTCTTCGTGTTCAGTTAGATGCCGTACAAGGTGTTGATGTTTTTAATGCCGATTTCAGAACCCGCCAGGGGGTAGGTAACGGCAAGGTAGCAGAGCAGGAAGATCTTGGTCAAATACCGCGTGGTTATATAATCGGTATTTATGGTATTGAGCAATGGAGAATTGATGATGGTTCGTTTGTAAAATTAAGAGAAGTATCACTGAGTTACAGTTTGGGAAATATAAAAGGCATAAAAGATATCACCGCATCTGTGAGTGGAAGAAATCTTATAAGCTGGGATAATTATAAAGGATATGATCCTGAAGTGAATGCCGGCGGACAAAGCACTTTATTGCGTGGAATTGATTTCGGTTCAGTGCCTATTCCAAGAACCTTCGGCTTTACACTCCAGGCTAAATTCTAAATCCTTAAAACAAAAAGTATGAAAATTTTAATAAAAAAAACAGCCGCGTTACTTGGCATAATAGTTTTGCTAATAAATATCAGTAGTTGTAAAAAGGATTATAATAATCCAAATTCAGCACCTGAGGGCCAGGTCTTCACTTCCGCAAGAGGTCTAACTGCTGCGGCCATTGGCCTGCAACGAACCTATTCTTTTTCCAGGGCAGGCTCAGTGTATAATATAGTAACTGCAAATGGATTTGTTACCAATGAACTGATCATTTTAAATACAGGCAATATTTCCGAAGCACAATTGAATGCAGGTGCAGGAAGTGTAGATGGTACTAATAGCATCATTGCAAACATTTGGGCAAATGCCAGTAAAATTATTTTTGATGCTGACCGCATACTTGCTGCTGCACCTGCTTTGCCTGACCAGGCTTATGCCAGCGGATTAATAGGATATGTTTCTATTTATAAAGCATTATCATTGGGAAGTCTTGCAATGTTTTGGGAGAAAGTTCCAGATACGGTTGGTACTAATGTTACATTCTCTGATCGCATTACAGGATTTACAAAAGCAGTTGCTGTAACAGACAGGGCTTTGGCAATAATCCAGGCAACCCCTATCAGTGCATCTTTTGCAGGAAATATCCCGGCGGGTACTGATATCGTTAATACATTGTATGCATTGAAAGCAAGATATTCTTTATTCGCAGGAAATTATGCTGATGCATTAGCTGTTGCCAATCTTGTAGATCTTACTAAAAAAAGTACAATGGCTTTTGATGCAATAAGTATCAATCCCATTTTTGAAACGGCAACATCTACCAATAATGTTTTTCAACCCATTGATTCCACATTTGGCTTACCTATAGGCCAACGCCCATCTCTCACTGATAAACGGGTTCAGTTTTATACGACTATCAATGCTACTGTTGCTCCGCGATTCAGGGTAGGTGGTTTTGGATTAACATCTGCTACACCATGGCCCTATTACTTGCCCGGAGAAATTACATTAATAAAAGCCGAAGCTTATGCAAGGCTGGCAACCCCTGATCTCGTAAACGCATTGATAGAATTAAATAAGGTAATAACAAAAACTCCCGCAAGCGATCCTTTTGGTATTGGAGCAAATGAACCACCTTATGCAGGCCCCGTTACGCAAACAGATATACTTGATGAAATCTATCGTCAAAGAAGTATTGAATTATTTATGTCAGGTTTGAAATTGGAAGACATGCGCAGATTCGGAAGGCCCCTTACAGAAAGAAAAAGAAATTTTTTCCCATATCCTTTTAGAGAAAGAGATAATAATCCAAATACTCCGGCTGATCCAATTTTTTAAATAAACAGGTAAGGAACGCCTCATACAGGAGGCGTTTTTTTAAATAAAATTTTATCAGAGCAACAACTTCTGAATAATTTATTAAATTTTTTATTTAAGATTATCAACACTATTTTCAAAAGCTTAATAGGCTAATAATAAAAGTTGAAAATGATAATTCATAAGATCATTATTTCCTGTACCATTATTTAAAACTTCAATCACTAATTTATTTTTCAAAATAGCAAACACTTCCACCAACCCAATCCTTGTCCATATTATATCTTACTCCTATCATTTTTCCTTTGCTAAGCCTTGCAAGGTTTGTAACGGCAACGGGTCTTTCTGTTCCTTCTTTCCAAAAATAAAAAATTCTTATCTCCGCTTTTGCAGGCACATTGGGAGTTTTTATTACATCGGCGTATTTTACTTTTCGTTGTAATATCCAGTTTTGAGGATCGGATACTGCATCAATATCTTCCTTGGTGACATCAATAATTACACCTTGTCCTGCAAAAGAAAATAAAGGTTTTAAAACAAAGTTTTCAAGATCATCAGGAAGTTGTTTCACTTCATTAAGAAAAAAAGTTTCCGGCACATAAGGATGATTGATAAAGGGTAAAGTGAATTTACTTATCCTGTAAAACCAGTTAGGATGCGGAACCCACTCCACATCTAAAGGCTGTGTAATGTCCACCGCATTGGCATCCATTTTTGTTTGGCTAAGCTCGTCAAATATTATACGGTTGTAAATTCTTTTTATTTGAATTTTTCTGCCATCTTTCCTGTAAAATAATTTTTTTCCTTCCTGTTCAAGTTCGGTAAGGCATATGATAGGAATGTTCAGGTAATCATGGGTGCAATAAAAGTCTATCCTCGTTTTTTGCTCATGGGGTTTTATTTCAAGCAGCACAACATTTTCAGCATTGTGGTTACCTATAATAATTTCTTTTAAAAACTGCACGTAGGTATCATCGTTATATCCGTTAAGGTAATGATCAAAATTTTCAGGAATTTCAAAATGCCTTTGTACCACTTGTGGATAATAAACCTGGAAAGCAAATAAGGACGGAAAGCCTTGCATCTCTATCAATTGGGGCTCAAGGTTGCCATCTTTATTTTCACAGATACCAAAATCAAAGGCAATAAAATGTGTGTGATCATTTTCGTTTGGTACATTCTCACCTTGAGGGATAGCACGATCCGTAAGTTTTTTAAATCCCGGCTCCGTAATAAAATCAACAATATTTTCACATGCCTTCAGTATTTTTTCGGTAAAATCTTTTGGAACAAAAATGGGTGTTTCTGCAATACGAAACACAAGATCGCCTGGATGTTTGCTATCAAGATCGCTTAAAAATTCTTCGTATTTTTTGTGGGTAAAATTTTGATTGAATTGCTCCCTGAGTTTAGATATCATGGCCTGTTAATTTTGTTGTAACAAAGAAATGAAAGATAAGAAAATTAAAAATGCTTACCGAAGTTTGGTCGCTTGACCAACTGCAAAAAGATTAAAAATTGTCGGTAACTTGACAATTAGGGATACTAACGGAGTACCGCATCTTAAGCTGGCACCGGCTGCATATTGTTGAGCGCAATATTTAAAAAATTAGGAAGTATGTGGGCGTACGTCCATAAAATTTTATCGGGATCATTGAGCTGTTCAATCATTGATTCCCATTTTTGCTGGCCATGATTTTCTATAACTGTTTTCTTTTTTTCTTCTGTTTGCAAATACATGCTCATGCCAATTGCATCAGCTTCAGGATGAAATTGTGTTCCTATAAAATAATCGTTGAATCGCATTGCCATGATTGCTCTTTCATAAGGAACATGAGGCCTTTCTTTTTCAATGCATAATATTTTCGCACCTTTATACAACACATCCATTCTTGGCTCAATCGCCTGGAAGTCGCGGCTGTCAACAGCATAAAAAGGGTCGGGCATATTTTCAAATACAGGTTCTTCAGTACCATCCTTCAACAGGTGAATTGGGAACACACCAAAGGCAGTTGATTTTCTTTCACACACATTTGCAAGTTTCCAGTGGCGGCATACCAACTGGAAAGAATGGCAAATAAAAAAAACAAATTTTTTATGCAAATGAACTTCATCCTCATTCCATTTTTCTAATTCACTGAGCCAGTTGAAATATAATTTTTCCCATTCAGAACCTTCGCTTTCCAAAGGGCTCCCGGGTCCACCAGAACTCAAGTAAATATCATAGGAGAGATCAGGTACGCTATTTTTTAGCCGTACATCAAATTCATCAAGCTCAACGGTAAGGTTATTGATTTCGCCAAACTGTTTAACAATGTCACGTAAACACCTCATTCCCTGGTTTTCTTTTCCTTCATACAAATCTAAAATGGCGATGCGTACTGTTTGTTTTTCATTCAAATTCATTTGGTAAAGATAAATCTTTTGTAAGATGAAGTTTAATTCATCATGATTTGAAAAGCTGACTGCGTGCTAAAGTTTATTGCTAATGAATTGAAAGGTGCTGCCCAATGATTATAAAGGCATCAAGAGAAATTTTTATTGCTAATTCAATTCCACTTTCCATTTATTATGTTGTTTTAAAATTGAAGCTGTTTGTTTTTGCAAATTGAAGTATCTTTTTAAAATTAGAAGTTATAATTTTTAATCACTTTTTATAGTGAGAGAATGATACGAAGATTTTGTTAGTAAGCTTTTTTACCTTTAAATAAATAACGATTCATTCTAATGACATTAGGATCGTTGACATTTTATACCCATCCCGGGGAAAAGGAAATTGTGTTAACTTTATTTAGAAAAAAGAAATATGAACTTACAATATTTGCAAGACAACAATGGTAATACTACAGCCGTAGTTGTTCCCATTGAAGAGTGGAACAAGTTTACTGAAAAGTACAATGACCTGGAAGATCTTCCGCAATGGCAGAAAAACATTATTGATCAAAGGCTTGATTTTGTAAAAAACCATCCATACGAATTATTACCACTCGAAGATTTTATGAAAGAACTGGACATACATGAAACCTTTTAAAGGCTATTACATTTTGCCTGCTGCCAGAGATGAATTGAGGGAAGCCCGAAAGTGGTATGCCTCACAAAATGTGAAAGGATTAAGTAATCGTTTTTCCCTGGTCGTTAAAGATGCTATTCTTCAGATACTTAAAAACCCGGGTGCTTATACAATGCGGTATAAAAATGTACGAATTGCGCATACTGCAACCTTCCCTTATGCCATTCATTTTTTGACTCAAGACAATACCATCACTATTATTGCAATCATTTACGACAGGAGAAATCCTGCAATAACTATCAAAAGAGTGTAGTGTGTGAGGCCTGCGATTTCAATGGGAAAACATACATTATTTTAAATACATTAACGGCAATCCTAGGTACTACTTTTTGTATTAGAACTTTTAACTGTAGTAAATTTTGATTTAAGTTTAAGAAAACTTTTCTCATAAAATTCATATGAGATATAGGCTATTATTATGGTTATTGAAATGAGCAAAAAATAAATTGTGATATAATTAAATAAGGAATCTGAATTAAAGCGTCCAAATAATTTACCAAAATAAAATATGAGGAGCGGGTGTAAGACGTAAACGCCGTATGAAATTTTCCCTATAAAGTCAAAGAATTTATTTTCAAGGTTGATGATGTGATTTTTCTTCGTTATCTGGCCAATTATCAGGAAAACAGAAAGAATTGAAATCAGCTCTGTGTCTAATACTGATGCAATATGGAATTTATTAATTGCTATGAGTAACATACAGCTCCATGAAAATATTTGTATCGCTTTATGAGTGGCTAACAATAAAAATTTTTGATTTTTATTGTAATATAAAATAGCACCGGCTACACCAATAAGCATAATGTGAAAACGTGTAACGGTTATTGCTAAAAACGGAAGCTCGAAACCATACTTTCTTTTTAATATCCAGAAAACAAATTTCAATGAAAGGAAAAAGACTATTAGTAATGAAACTATTTTAAACAATCTTCGGTTTGATTGCTTGGCGAGTTGGGGGAAGAATAAATAAAATTGTTCTTCTACACCTAATGACCAATAATGCGCAAGAAAAGGAAGTGTCTTTCCAATAATAAAGGGAACATTAGCAGCGAGAAATATATAAAATGGAATAGAAGATTTTTCAAACGTGATACCAAAAATGAAAGCGGTAACAATGCATGCAAGAAAATATAAATAATACAAAGGCCATATTCGCAAAACCCTTCTAACATAAAAATTTTTTATTTTTAGATGGCTTATTTCCTTTTCCTTTAAAAGTAAAAAAGTTATGAGAAAGCCACTCAACGTAAAAAAAATAGTCACACCATTCCCGGCAAGGTCCAGGCCTTTAGGATTTCCATCAATGTCTGTCCCGAATATTTTGTTGTTTAGCCCAAATTGATCAAGTGCAAGGGTGACGTGCGATACTACTACTGCCAGAGCCGCTATTGCTCTTAATCCATTGAGTCCTGGCAGGTAAATAGCTTTTGTTGTTGTGGCATTTTTAATTTTGTTTTTAACAGCCACACTGGTTGTGATCATGCGGATAAGATATAGAATATTGGTATTTGCTTATCTAAATCTAATCAATTGAATACAGCCAGCCAAATAAAGGAACGGTACGCATTTATGCAGGCTGGGAAATATAATTCGGTCAGCCGGTACCGTTGCCAAATTTATAATTAAAACTTCATTGATACTACTATCGTTCAGTAGAATTTCGCAAGCTGAAATTCTGGCTGAAACATGCACCGCTGCAAATTTTTACAACGCCTTCCCGACTTACATAAATGCGCTTGATGTATGCAGCATTGGTCTGTCATGCTGATTGAGTTATTCATTGTCAAGGTTGTATTATACATTTACTTCTACCCATTATTCTTTGCCATATGGATGAGACTTTCAAATAACTACATCTTTATATTTATCTTGTTTTAAAAGATGTTCCGTTGTAAAATCTTACCTGTGAAGTATTGTAATTGTGTGTTGTGATGGTTATTTGTTGGCTAAATTAATAAAGAGCAGGAAGTTTTATTTCTCTTCGGTTCATAACTGTGTGCTGGTTATTGGTGATTGCCAGACAGCAAAGCTATCCGCAAAACACGTAACCGTCGGAAGGTGGGCTATTAGCGGGAATTGGCTATTACAGGAACACCAACTAAGGCATAAAAATCGTTCGTTTGAACTTCGGAAAATCATTTTTTCGCCGTTTAGCCTAGCCAGCCGCCCGTAAAACCGGCTCTCTGCAATCCCGCAATAATATAGGGACAATTCCGCATCATTCGCCAGAAAAATCCGGTGCGGTAATTTTCGATCATCAGAACAATCGGACCTTGGTCGAGTCCGTAATAGCCTTGCGAAACCCAGCTGTTTTTACCTTGATTGCCGCCCTCAAAGGTCGCGTTAAAACTGCATTTGAAACCGTATTTGCTGGTCATATCCGGGTAAATTTCGTTGACGTGCGCGAGCGCGGGCAGAACGATTTCCGGGGTGAACGGTAAGGAAGCGACTGCCGCCCACGGCGCGATTGTTCCGTCGTCGGGACCGTTCGGAATTTTTCGAGCCAGATAATCGAAAAATTTGCGTTCAACGCCGTCAATTTTCGCCGTCTGATACCCGGGTCCGTCGCTCGCTGTTACGCCCCAGCAGTTGTCGCAGTAGCCCTTGAAATTTTTCGGATTGCGAATTGCATATTCGCGCTGAATGTAGGTCGCACGGCGACTGTTTTCGTAATAATCAATCCCTTTGCCGCGCATATATTCGTCCTGAATGCCGCGAAAATCTATCCAGCAATGCGAAAGCTGATGAATAAACAGCGAACCGGCGTAGAGATGTTCGATGTCGTAGAGTTTTTTCCACTCGTAAGTTTTCGTCCACGCCGTATAGCTTTTTTCCGGCACCGGAAACGTCGGCGACGCGAGAGCCAAAACGTAAAGCAGAAGGGCTTCGCTGTAGCCTTCCCAGCGGTTGGCAAGAAATCCCGTTTCCGTTTTCCAGCCCATAGAAACGGTTGCGCCGCCGTTCAACGCCCAACGCCAGTCGGCGCGGTAATAGAGAGCTTCGGCGAGCTTGCGAATCTCGTTTTCTTCGGGCGTGTCGCGTGTAAAATACTCGGCGGTGGCAAGCGCGCCGGCGAGAAAAAAAGTCGTATCAATCGTCGAAAGCTCATTGTCGCCGGCGCGTTTTCCGGTTTTCATATCGAGAAAATGATAGTAAAAACCTTTGTAGCCGGTTGCTTCCGGCTCTTTCCCTTGGGGACTTTCCCAGAAAAAACGAAGCGTCGTTAAAACTCGTTTGATGGCTTCAGCGCGTTTGACGAATTCGTTTTCGACCGCTACCGGATAACAGGCGAGCGCGAGTCCGACGGCGGTAATCGAACACGCCGCGTCTTGTTTTGTGCTGTCCGGCACAAGTCCGTTTTTTGGGTTGGTTTCCTTCAAAAAATACCCGAAAGTATCTTTTTGCAGTTTCTCCAGCTTCGCTTTGGTTAAAATTTCTTTGCTCATTTTTTCTTCATAAAATAATCGAATCCTGCGTTAGCATTCGACAGTAATGGCCGCGACCGAGTGCGGCTGCATATCAATTTCAAAAATTATCGCCGAATCTTGAAACTCGCACGAAATCGGCTCACGAATTAAGCGCGACGCTTGTACTAGCTGGTCGACCTGCATTTGGCTCAAATAATCCGGCTTGCCCATTTCCGCCCAGAGTCTTTTCGCATTGGCGCGGGTTTCGTCAATTCTGGTAATGAAAGCGGCGGAACATTTCGGCGCGTTGGTTAATTTTATTCGCACGGGTTCAATTTTAATCCGGCTTTTCGGCAGAGCGTGATTGGTCAGCAAGGCAGTCGCCGAGTTTTCCTTTTTGACGACCCACGCATCAACCGTGTGATGAATGCCGTCAACCAATAATTTTTCCGTGCCGAGTTCGTGCAGCAATTCATAAGCGCGATAAGTCGGTTTTGGAATGCCGTGAATAGTCTGCAAGCCGAAGCCGCCGTGAAAGGGAACTGACGGAAAATAGTTTTCCTCGAAAATATCGCTAAACGTCCAGAAACTATATGCTTCGACCAAACCGCTTGCTTCCATCAAGGTTTTGGTAACAAAGGCGGCGGCGTAAGATTCGTCGTGCAGTTCGTCGCGCGGATTTGACGAGGCGTTCCACTCGGTATAATAAATCGGCAAACCTTCGGCGCGGGCAAAAACATTCTGCATTTCCTCGCGCAGCATACTACGTCGTCCGGCGGCAAGCTGTTCAACCGTATTGGTGCTGACTTCGCCAAAAGCGTCGGTAGGATAATGATGTGTCGAAACGAAATCGGCGGGCAGCTTATTCTTTTTGCAGTATTTGAGAAAATCTTCTACCCACGCATTTTTTGAAGTCGCCGGACCGCCGACTTGCAGATTTTCGTCAACCTTTTTAATTGCTTCGGCCGTGTGTTTATAAAGTTTAAAATAGCCTTCCTTTTTTCCCGTCCAAAACTGTGGCTGATTCGGTTCGTTCCAAACTTCAAAAAACCACGTCCGAACTTCCTCAATGCCGTAACGCTCGACCCAGTGGCGGACAATTTTTTCGATAAATTCCGCCCACTGTTTGTAATCGCGTGGCGGCGTAACATTGCCTTGATAATGAAAAACCGTTTTGTTGCCCGAAGCCAGCGCACGCGGCATAAAACCTAGCTCGACGAACGGCTTCATTCCGATTGAAAGCAGAAAATCAAAAATCTGGTCGGCGTTGAAAAACGAATATAGTAGTGCGTCGTTCTGATTGATGAGCGTTCCCATATCGTCGGACAAAATGCCGTGAAAGCGAACGTATCGAAAGCCGAGTTCGTCGTGCGATTTTTTTAACTGCCGCTGCCAATCGGCACGTAATGCGAACGTCGCGTGACCGCTCCCGACGCAGTGTTCCCAATAATGCGGCAGCGGTATCGTTCGGCTTTTTAGGTCGCAGGTGAAATGAATCATTTTATTTTAATTTTCCTCTTGTTTTGACGCATTGGTGGTTCAATGTTCTATCGCAACGCTGTTATCAAATATAAGTTTTAAATGGAAACCATCTTTTTTGTTCATCCCTTGCCGTATCTCCTTAAGAGCCTTGTGCCTTGCAGGAACGGCTACTTAGAGTCATGGATCTAATTAAGTTATGCCTTGCTCCCTAGGATAAAAGGTAGATGTAATAACATGAATACTTCCGTTTAATCAATCGGAGTTTTGACAGCAATAAATGTAAGATAAATTAAATCCTCTTTTAGATTGCCGCCGTGTCCTGCTTTGCTTCAAGCCCGGGGCAGAGACACGGCTTAGGATGAATAGGAATTTATTAATTGTTATGAGTAACATACAGATCCATGAAAATATTTGTATCGCTTTATGAGTGTCTAACAATAAAAATTTTGATTTTTATTATAATATAAAATAGCATCGGCTGCACCAATAACCCTTTGTTACCTGCTGTTCTATTTACACGCTCCA
>JBDTYU010000163.1:0-2430 GCA_040005535.1 Ginsengibacter sp.
GAACCCTTGGAGCTAATTACTACACCATTTCTATACCGTGTAACGTTTGCTGCTGAAGATGAAAGCATAAACAGGCCTGTTGTATTTGGAGATAAAATATCCTGGCTAAAACCGAACCATTCACAATCATCTCCCTCTTCAGAATTAATGGATCACTTATTATATGGAACGGCTCCATCGGTACAGCCCATATCATAGCCAGAAATAGCATTCTGTGTTCTTGAATAATAAGATATGGAAGCATCATTGTACACACCTATGGCGTTATCTTTTAAATGCGTATCTACATAATCTGAAATTGTTGGAAATAACCCCCCGTACCTGCATAGACAGGTGTACCCTTGAAAGTTAGTCTGTAAGCAATGTTCAAATTTCTTGGATCTTTCAAATTCCATCTTGTTGTGTTTGCCGTGCCACCCACCATTGGATATATTGCAGCAAACTTTGTCCATAAAGAGAAATCTTTTAATTGTTTTACGAAATTATTTAGCGAAACCTTTTGTGTATTATCGCTAATTCCAGAACTGTCAATAAATTTTTGAGCATCTGCATCATAAGAAAATGAATCAGGCGGTCCTAAATATTTTTGACAAGATGAAAGAAAAGTACACACAAAAAATACAGTTATTAATTGCAAGAAACTCTTCATTTAAATTTATTTTAAGTTTAATCATTATCAGACTTTTCAGTGAATGAAGATAATAAAATCTTTGCTAGTAAAAATCTATCACAGGTTGTGATCAATTACGAAATACAAAGTGATAATGTAAATATTGTATTGCTAAAGAAATAAAAAGTGAAAAATAAGATTAAGCAGTAATTTATTCCTGGAACTCGCTGTTCATCTTTTCTTAAAATAAATTAACAGGTTTTATTTTAAACATGGTTACAGTACAAATGTCTTATTAAAAGCACTTTAATTAAAACAAAAACAATCTTTATGAAACAGAATACTTTTACACTTACAAAAGAAGAAACTTTTGCTCTATTATTTATATTCTGTACAACAGTTGCATCAATTGTTTATTCCATTCCTTCACATATCTTATAAAAAAGTTTATTTAAAGAATTAAAAAAAGGCTGGTTGATAGTAGAAGAGGCAAAATACTAACATTCATGGTTAGACGCAATTGCACATTAGGTAATATTCGAGTACGTATAACGGTTAGGAGTAAACGCATTACCTTCCCATATAAACCATTAGAATTTGTACATCGCTTGGATTTACTCCGCTGATGCGGCCGGCCTGGCCGAGGGTATGTGGTTTTATTTTGTTAAATTTTTGGCGTGATTCATTTGAAAGTGAAACAATTTTATCGTAATTAAAATTGTTTGGGATCACCTGATTTTCCAGTGAATTCATTTTTTTAACCATTTGTTCTTCCTTATCAAGATACACTTCATATTTAATTTGTATCTCGGCCTGTTCCAGGGACTGAGTTGAATATTTTTCAATTGCTTTTTTTAGCGAAGGGATTTTTTCAATCAAAGCTTTTAAATTAATACCCGGGCGCAACAATAACTGATCAGCTTTAATCCGTTGAGTTATAGTAGTGGAAAAATTTTCTGTCAAATAATCATTTACTTCTTCAGATTCTAATTTTATATTGCGCAACAAATTTGTTAGCTGATTGATTTCTTTTCTTTTGCGTGTAACAGTATCCATTCGTGACTTTGACGCAAGGCCTGTCAGAAAACTTTTCTCTGTTAAACGCAGGTCTGCATTGTCCTGGCGTAAAAATGTTCGAAATTCAGCCCTGCTCGTAAACATTCTATAAGGTTCATCAGTGCCTTTGCTAATAAGATCATCAATAAGGACACCGATATACCCTTCGTTTCTTTTAAGTAGAAGTGGGTCTTGATCAAGAGCTGCTTTATGAGCATTAATTCCTGCCATTAGACCCTGGCAGGCAGCCTCTTCATAACCTGTAGTACCATTGATTTGCCCGGCAAAAAAAAGGTTTTTTAATAATTTCGTTTCGAGATTCAATTTTAGTTGGGTAGGTGGGAAGTAATCGTACTCGATTGCATATCCGGGTCTAAACATTTTACAATTCGCAAAACCATCAACCTTCGTTAGAGCTTTATATTGTACATTTTCCGATAATGAGGAAGAAAATCCATTTACATATACTTCAATAGTGTTCCAACCTTCAGGTTCTACGAAAAGCTGGTGCCTTTCTCTTTCTGAAAATCGATTGATTTTGTCTTCTATGCTTGGACAATATCTAGGCCCCTTGCCTTGAATTCTACCTTGAAACATCGGGCTCTCGTGAAAACCGGATTGTAATATTTCATGCACCTCGGGATTTGTATAAGTAATCCAACAACTTAATTGCTTATTTGGCTTGGTTGTATTCGTAAATGAAAACCCCGTTATTGCTTCATCACCTTTTTGTTCTTCCATTTTAGAATAGTCCAAGGAACGGC